>JANMCI010000343.1:0-35401 GCA_031361245.1 Rhodobacterales bacterium | reverse complement strand
ATCACCGCCATCGGCGATCCGGCATCCGTCGGTATAGGCCGGGAACTGGATGAAGTCGAAGCCCTCGGCATCGGTGAAGTTCGGCGTCCAGTTGAAGGTGATGACACCGCGGCCTTCCTTCTTGGCCGAGGAAAGTTCAGCCCAGATCGCGTCGGCAGAGCCTGCGAACTTGACCACGTATTTATCATCCAGTCCCAGCGCCTTGATTCGGTCCGGCATCAGGTCGCCGTGCCAGCTTTGCGGACCCTCAAGGATGCGGCCCTTGCCGTCCGAGTCTGCTGTGGCGAAGACGGCGGCGCAATCTTTCAGCGCCTCCCATGCTGGCAGGCCGGGGCACAGGTTCTGTTCGATGACGTAGTGCGGCACGCCAAGTTCTTCGAGCGTCGACGCTGCATGGTTGCCAGCGTCAATGATGCCACCCTTCGCCATCGCATTGTAGAACGATGCGCCGAAAGTCGATTGCCAGACCTCGTGGCTGATCGTGATGTCACCGTTGCGGATGGCCTCGTAAACAGCCTGCGAATCCGCGGGCACATATTCGACCTTGTCGCCAATGCTTTCGAAAATGCCGCCGATGACATAGGCCATCACAACCTGACTGGACCAATTGTGAGTCGGGATGACGATTGGCTCAGCCGAATCTTGCGCCATTGCAGCGGTGGCAAGCGAGGCCGCGATCGCGGCTGCACCGAGCGTTGTATTCAGAATTCTCAGCATATTTCCTCCCGTTTCTGTTTCCACTGGGCCCTTGCAACTGTTGTATGGGAGGCCCACCACCGCACATTTCCTGACAGTAAACAAATTTGCGCACGAATCAGTTATCTTGGCTATAGTTTTTTTCGGGAACCCTTGGTTTTCCGGTTGCTGCAGAAATTTCGGCTCTGTTGAACAAATCCCCCTGAGGCCGAACTTCCCCTTCCCTTGGACAGAGCGATCCCGCGCCGAGTTTGCGGCGCTCAAAGGTCCGTGAAGCGGTTCAGGATTGCAACCCTGATCTGCAATTCGGCCTCTTGTCCGGTGACGCACGCTCCGGCGCCGACAGATCGTGCGGCCGAGGCGGCGTGTTGCGCGAGGGATTTCGTTTCTGGCCTGAGCCCGGGCGTGGTCCCCAGCCATGGCCGTGCGTTCTGGCGGGCTGGGATGACAGCGCAGGCGCTGCGCGCCGCAGTGGCGGTGTGGCAGGCGCGGCTGGTTGCAGGTGTGGGCTTGCTCATGCAAACCGACCAACACCTTGGAGTTACGCAGGGAACCCCTCACGATTTGTGCAACAGAACCCTCGACGGGGGGACAAGGATCACCCGAACAGCGGAGTTGAGGACAAGAATAGGCGCCAAGACTTGCACTTTCGCTGCGCCGTACGCAGGCGGGCACACTGGCGATCTCCACGTCAGTGGCGGGCGACTTGGCCGCCTGAAATCACGGCCAGAGGAGATGGCAGGTCAGAACCGCGACGTGTAGGACGAGCGCATCGGCAGGTTCGACATGCTCAGCCGGTCTGGGCGTTGGGCCGAGTCGGTCGTCACACGCGGGTCCGAGAGGCCGATATCGCCCAAGAGGTGGGGGGACAAACCCCGCAGGCGAAAAATGGCCAGCCTGCGGACCCGCATCTCCTGACGATGTGCGCGCGCCTTTTGCGATATGAGCCGGCCGAGCTTGATCCACGCCAGCATCGCATGGATCAGGCCGTGAGAGGCAACTGCGGTTCTGTCGCTGCTTGACGAGATTTCCTTTTCCCCAGTCATAGCGTCCTGATGGAACTCGGCAGAAGTGTAAGCCATTGCTGTAACTCCTCATTCACCCGGTTTGGGCTATTGCGTTGAAGTGACTTTAGGGGATTCGCCGCTGACCCGCTGTTCCGTGCGGAACAACAGCTTCATTGCGAACGGTGAACCTGTCGGCTAGATTTACGAATGGAGATGTCGGCCGCAGAGAAAGTGACCTTTGGATGACGGGACGAGGGGTGGAACCGCTCACTGGAACATTGGACATGCCCGATCGTCTCGGCAGATTTCCCATATTCTCGGCACTGGATCCGGGTACCTTCAGGATCCTTGCCGGTCATGCCCAAAGCAAGCGTTGGTCTGCGGGCGCCACGATGTTTCAACGCGGTGATGTTGGGGATCATATGTTGGCAATCGTGGAGGGGCGCGTCAGGTTGACGTTGACGTCTGCGCAAGGTCGCGAGCTTTTGCTGCGTCAATTGGGGCCGGGCGACATTCTGGGCGAGCTTGCAATCATCGACGGGCTGCCGCGATCCGCCGAGGCATCGGCTGTAGAGCCAACGACTGCAATTGTTCTGCGCCGTGATCGTTTTCTGGAAGTGGCAAAGCAGCGGCCTGATCTGGGCCTGGCCTTTGCCAGCTATCTTTGCTCGTTGATCCGCAACACGAATTTTCAGATGGAATCCATTGCCTTGCACAACCTGCAAGGGCGTCTCATCCGGTTTCTTCTGCATTCGCTCAATCAAGCCTATCCGCACGGTCCGCCAAGTGCGGCAGTGCTTGACCTGAACCTCAACCAGACGGATCTGTCCTCGATTCTGGGGGCCAGCCGACCAAAACTGAACCATGCCTTGCAGACCTTGATCCAGGACGGGGCGATCAGCCGCAGTGGCGACGCCATTCAATGCAACGTGGCCCGGTTGCGCGAACTGGCGGAACTTGACGCACCGGGCAGCGACCTCTGACGGTCAGGCCCCGGGCCAGCGTCCCTGGATAAATCAGCCCCCCGTGTTCCCGAGGGAACAGCGCCAGTCGACCGAATCCTTCAATTGTATTCCAACGACCACGACGACAAGTTCGACGTAGCGAATTTTTTTTGGGGAGGCGAACATGATACCGTTTAGCGCATCAGTTATGATCGTCGAAGCGATCTCGGGCGGCCGGGGGCATTTTGCCGGCACCGGGGAAATGTCGGAAGCCGAAGTCCTGCAGCGCCAGATTGCCGAGGCCAGGATCAGCGCACGTGCTGCCTCGGCGCATCAGCGCGGGCTTGTGGCATGGCTTGCGCGGCACAACCCGCTTTCGGGCAAAGCGACCAATTCGTCGGAGCCGAAACTGCAGTCCTCGGCGACATGGCCTCATTGACCCGCCAAGTGACCGTCGTCTGAACACTCATTCTCGACCACCGGCATTGAAGAATTCACATTCTACGGTCCATTCATTTCGCTAAAATCCCGTCTTTTTGTTGCAACAACGGGACCTTAACAAACAGCGCCGCTGGTCAAACAACCGCCGGCGCTGTTTTTTCATTGATGACGGGTGGTTCGTTCGTGCCGCAACGGGCGTTGGCGTGACCGGGTCGAAGCCTGCGGAGACCGCACAATTGATCCATTGGCGGCGCGATGGTCAGCGCCTTTGCGGCGCGCGCCACAGGCCACCGCGATCGGGGACGGCGCGGTTGATCAGGCTGTGGAAAGCTATAGCGACTGGCGTGCCAGCCAGTCGGCCATGCGAAGCAGCAAGCCTTCGCTGGCACCAATATCCGCCAGACGCGGGTCTTGTCCAAAGACGCCCCAGATCGGGCTTTCCGGATCACCTCGGTCCGGTGCGTCCGGGGCCTCGGCCAAGGTCGGCAGTTGTGAGAGGTCAACCGTTTCGGGCGCAATCGCCCGCATCAGCATGGTCTCGAAAGCACCGGCGTGATCCGGCGCCATTCCCTCTTCGGAACACCGGTTCACTGCCGTTGCCGTGACGCGAGGGATCTTGCCAACCGCGTTCCACGTCTCGGCAAAACGATCAATCATCCCGAGCTGTTCGTCGGCGAAATGGCCGCTGAAAATCACCAGCCGCTTTATGCCCATCGCCTGAAGTCGGGTTGCGGTTCTGTGAAGCTGAGCTTCGATCTCGGCGGGACCTTCCATCATTATCGTCCAGGGGTATTCGCCGTGCCCGCCCCCGGTTCCAAAATGGAGCGGGGGCAGGACCAGACCCCCTGCCTTCCGCGCGGCGCGCAGACAAAGGTCGTGCGCCGTAAGAGCGTCAAGCCCGACGGGCAAGTGTTCGCAGTGCCATTCGATGGTGCCCAGCGGCATCCAGATGATCGACTTCGCCGCCAGCGCGTCGCAGATCTGATGTGGGCGAAGCCGTTCCAGCTGTTGGGTCATTTGTAAAAGTTCCTGACCCAGGCGTGTCTTGCCAGCCGACCAATCAGCGCTTGCGACATTTGCCCGCCATCAGAGTAGGCGATGTTCATATCGACCTCCTCGGGTGTTGTCATGCCTGGGATCAGCAGGCTGACCGCGTCGTGCGACAGGACATACCGCATAGCGGCCTCGGCCAAGGTGGCGTAATCGTTGTCGATTTCAGCTTTCAAAGCGTTGATCCGCGAGAGGGTCTCGGCAAATCGTGCGCCGCGGAACATCTGATGTTGCTGCGAGCCCGCTTCCCAACCCGCATAGCTGGCCGGTGTCCAATGTCCGACGAGTGAGCCGCTGTCCAATGGCACCCTCGCGATTATCGCGGTCCCGCTCGCCTTGGCCGCCGGGAACAGACGGTCGCGGGGATGCTGCTCAAACAGGTTGAAGATCACCTGTTCCGCGGCAACCAGGCCCAAACGGGCAAGGTCCACCCCTTCATCGGCCTGGTTGTCGCGTAACGAGACCCCGATCTGGTCGATCTTGCCCTCACATCGCAGGTCGTTGAGCGTTTCAAGCCAGTCAAGCTCGCGATGCCCATTGGGTCCCCAGGAATGCAGTTGGAAAAGGTCGATCCGCTCAACACCAAGCCGGCGCAATGAGTGGTCGACATTCGCGCGCAGGTGCCAGTCGGGAAACCTGCCCCGGACTGCCGGCGCGGTGTCATCAGGATCGGGCCAGACCGTCGGCTGCGCTTTGGTGGCAACGTAGATCTTGCTGCCGCTCCATTGCTTCAGCGCCCTTCCAATCACTTCCTCGGAATGCCCGGAGCCATAGAGTTGGGCGGTATCGACGAAATTGATGCCTTTCTCGAACGCGTACAAAAGCGTGCGCACCGACTTGTCATCGTCCACGGTGCCCCAAGATCCACCGATCTGCCAGCCGCCGAAGCCGATTTCAGACACCTTCCAGCCGGTCCGCCCGAACGCCCGATACTTCATGCTGCACCTCGATATGTCGCGCAGTGCATTCTTTGCCTCCTGGGCGCGGCGATGGACCTGTCGCGCCAACCTACCGCAGGGGCGGATGCGGTCGCGCGGATTTTCTGATGTGAAACGATCAGGTGGCGGGCGGAATGTTTTCCGGCCCGTAAAGGACAATGGGCACGTTAGAAGTGTAAGGCCGCGCCACTGGCACACCCTCATACCCGAAATGATCCAGCAAGACGTCCAGCGAGTATTGGGCCTGCAGGCGGGGGCTTTGATCCAAGGCGAGGGTCATGAGCCCCTCTCGAAGCATTCGGGTCGTGTGTTCGGTGAGTTCGTGGCCAAAGAATGCCGGTCGGCTGTGCAGCAGGTCGGCTTCAATGGCGGCCCGAACCCCAAGATTGGCCGCGCCGACATTGTAGACTGCCACGATATCGCGGTTTTCACGGAACGTGGCCTCCAGTCGGGCCTGCGAGCGTACTCGGTCGTCAAGCCCCTCCACCACCCGGACAATGGTCAAGGCAGGTGCGTGTTGCTCTAGATATCCGCGCAGTCCCATGATCCTTTCGGAATGCGACTGAAAGCCCAAATGGTTGCACAAGATCACGATGGGCCCACCATTTGGGATCATTCGGGCCAGGAAAAAGCCAACGGTGCGGCCAGCGGCCCGGTGATCGGTGCCAGCATAGGCCAGTCGTCTTGAACCCGGCAAATCCGAAATGATGGTGATCACGGGAATTCCGCGTGCCTGCAACCCTTCAATGGCATCGCGGATCACGGCGCTGTCCTGCGCATAAACGACCACTGCGTTGCATTCCGTGGACCGCAGCGCTGCGCCAATCGTCTCGGGGGCTTCGTCTGGCAGGGTCGACAGATGCAGGCTGACCTGTCTGCTCATCGGCTTGGTCAGGCTGCGGAATTCGGCTGCGATCCTTTCCAGGAGCGGCAGGTACGCCCGGGCGAGGATCAGGTTGATGCGAATGAGCGGTTTGTAGGATGGCGGCAACTGGCGACGCAGGCCAATCGCGCGGGCGGCTTCGATCACCTTGCGGCGGACCTCTTCGCTGACATTGCCCCGCTCGTTCAGCACCCGGTCAACCGTCGCGGTTCCGACGCCGGCAATGCGCGCGACGTCGGTCAGTTTCGGGCGTTTCTTGTCAGGGCCAACCATCGCCACTCCCGCAGATGTCCAAGGGAACAAACCCTCGCATGGGCCCTGATGCAAATCAATCAGTTCTCGACGTGTCGCGGGTGTGGGCAGCCGTTAACCTCTCCCCACGACGCGAACAGAAGAATCGCGGCTGACCAGTCGGTCGGCCCGCCGGACCAAATCGAATTCAGGAAATAGGCGTCAGACGGGCTCGACGGGTCTGTCTTGGGGAGAGGTAATGGACGACCTGCAATTTGGCATGCGTGACAAGCGCGGTAACTGGCGCCCCAATGAGGCCATCGGCCCCGCACCCGTGTTCGTCTGGCCGTGGAGTCTGGGCAAGTTCGTGCGGTGGCTTCCCCACTATTTCCTGCCATGGAACGCATTGTTTTTCGCTGTCGCTTCCGTCTTCTGGTTCTTTCTGACCCCCGCACGCGACACACTCCAGACGCTGGGTTGGGGGTGGGCTCTTTACCTTCTGGCGCGCAATTCTGCGGTCGTCATCCTGTTGTACGGGGCCTTGGAACTGCGGCTTTATGTCAAGCGCCGCCAAGGCACGCATTTCAAATACAACGGTAAATTCCCGTCCGATAACCCGTCGGACGTGTTCATGTTCAAAAGCCAGAACATCGACAACATCACCCGCACCTTCGCAACCGGCCTTCCGATCTGGACAGCCTATGAAGTCCTGGTGCTCTGGGCTTGGGCCAATGGATACGGGCCTTGGGCCACATTGGCGGAACATCCGGTCTGGCTGGTCTGTTTCGGTCTGGTCCTGCCGATCCTGCACGAGTTCCATTTCTACTGCATCCACCGCTTGATCCATGTGCCTGTGCTCTACAAATGGGTCCACTCGGTCCACCACAACTCGGTCAATCCCTCGCCTTGGTCATCGCTGTCGATGCACCCGGTCGAACATCTGCTTTACTGGTCCGGAAGCCTGATCCATCTCATCCTTCCGTCGCATCCGCTCCTCGCGATCTATCATCTGAACATCGCCGGGACCGGTGCGATTGTCGGTCATATCGGGTTCGACAAGATCGAGACGTCCAGCACGTCGGCCTTCGATACCCATGCCTACGCACACTACCTGCACCACAAGTATTTCGAGGTGAACTATGCCGACGGGATGATGCCGCTCGATCGGATGATGGGCACCTGGCATGACGGCAGCCCGGAAGGCGACCGCGTCATGCAGGAACGGTTTCGCAAGAAGAAAGCAAAGCTGAACGCAGGAAACAGCAACACGCCGGCCAACTAGGCCAGCGCGACGACGGCGACGATCAGTCTGGGCTGAGGAGACCACACTGAAAGGGCCGGACAACCGGAATTGGGGCGCGCAGGCGGGCCAAGTCCTGAAATCAAACTGCCGGATTTGGCACAACGACCGTCATCTGACGGGCAACAGGAGGAGAAGACATGACACTAATGAAAGGCCTTTTGGCCAGCGTTGCGGTTGCGGCGATGAGCGCAACGGTTGCTTCGGCAGCCGACATTGCCATCATCGGCGGCAAATCGGACGACGCGTTCTTTGCCAAGATCGCAAAGGGCATTGCCGACGCGACGCTTGTCGTCGAAGCGCATGGCGGCACGGTGAATTACCTGCAGCTGCAGACTTATGACAACATCGGAGGCGACGCGGCAAACCTTGTGCGTACCGCTATCAGCCAAGGCGTCGATATCATCGCCGTTCCGAACTGGGTTCCGGATTCGGAAGACGAAGCAATCAAGGCCGCCATGGCTGCAGGAATCCCAGTGATTCTTTACAACGCCGGCGGCGGTGACAAGGCCAAAGAACTTGGGGCCATCAACTACATCGGCAATGAAGAATATCCCGCCGGTCTGGCTGGGGGCCGCTACTTTGCCTCGCATGGTGCCAAGCACGTCATTTGCGTCAACACCGTTCCGGGTGCTGGAAACCTCGAAGACCGTTGCCGGGGTATCGCCGACGGCATGGCCGAAGCCGGCTTCAAGTCCGAGCAGTTGCCCCTTCCGGCCAGCGCCTTTGGCGATCCGGTGGCCGTGGCCGAAGCGATCAAGGCGACCTTGCTGGGCGATGACACGATCGACGGCATCTTCACTATCTCGGCGGGCGATGCCGACAGCGCCTATACCGGCATGCAGCAGGCCGGTAAGGCCGAAACGGTTCAGCTCGGCTCGTTTGACATGAACGTCGCCGGACTGGAGCGGATCCGTGACGGTCAGGAGCTTTTCGCGATTGACCAGCAGCCATGGCTGCAAGGCTTCCTCGCCGTGACTTTGGCGGATGGCTATGTAAACTATGGTCTGGCGATGGCGACGGCACCGCTCTTGACCGGTCCGGGCATTGTAGACGCGACCAATATCGCGGCAACGCTGAAGGGCGGCGAGCTTGGCTACCGCTAAGACCTCCTGACACGACCCGGTCCGCAGCACCCGTTGCGGACCGGACCTTTCGGGCCTTCCGGCATCTTGCCGGCCCACCCGGATCTTGGGCCTCACTCGGGACAAACCACATGAAAACGCTCTCAGTCGGCAACTTCCTCCGTCGCCCCGAAGCCGGGGCCTTCCTGGGAATGATCGCCGTAATCCTTTTCTTCCTGATCTTTGGCGGCGTGGAGTTCCTGAAACCCGCCGGTATCGCCAGCTGGCTGAACACGGCCGCCAACATCGGCATCATCGCAATTCCGGTGGGTCTGCTGATGATCGCGGGTGAACTGGATATCTCGATCGGCTCGATGATCCCGGCCGGGTCGATGATCGTGGCCATCATGTCGGGGCACTATGATTTGCCGGTCTGGATGTCCGTCCTTGCCGTTCTGGGATTTGGCGTCGTGATCGGCGCCATCAACGGGTTTCTGGTGGTGCGCACCGCCGTGCCTTCGCTGATCGTCACGCTTGGCACCCTTTTCGCGGTCGCGGGCATGGTGCTTGGTCTGTCGGTGATCATCACCGGCACCACCAGTGTCGCCATCAAGGCTCCGGCGTTTTACAAGGCGATCTTCGGCCAGTTCATCGGTGGCACCTATCAGGTCATCATCCTGTGGTGGATCGCCTTCACAGCGCTGTACATCTTTTACATCCATTATTCCAAATTCGGGAACTGGATCTTTGCCATGGGTGGCGACAAGGACAGCGCTCGCAACGCCGGTATCCCTACCACAAGGCTGACCGTCATCCTGTTCATCCTGTCGTCGTGCAGCGCGGCTTTCGTCGGAATGTGCCAGGCGCTTCTGTTCAACTCGGCCCAGGTTTCGGCGGGGATGTCCTATATCTTCAATGTCATCATTTCGGTCGTGGTCGGAGGAGTGCTGCTGACGGGCGGGTTTGGCTCGGTGGTGGGCATCGTTTTTGGCACCATCACCTTTGCAGTGGTCAATCAAGGCATCTACTTCACCGATTTTGACCGGAACTGGTCGAGCCTGATCATTGGTGTGATGCTGTTGCTCGCGGTCCTGATGAACAACACCTTCCGTCGGATGGCGCTGAACTTCGCGCCGAAAAAGAAGAAGTGAGGGCAGAGCGATGACAATCCCGGTTCTGGAACTGCGCAATGTCGACAAGTCCTTCGGGCCCATCGACGTGCTTCACGAGATCTCGTTGAAGGTGAATGCGGGCGAGGTTCTTTGCCTTCTGGGCGACAATGGCGCCGGCAAATCAACGCTGATCAAGATCATGGCGGGTGTGTACAAGACCACCCGCGGCACGATCTTGATGGATGGCAAGGCTGTGTCCTTTGACCGGCCCCGCGAGGCGCAGGAGATGGGGATCGCCACGGTCCACCAATTCGGCGGCACCTTCCCCTTGATGTCCATCGGGCGGTCGTTTTTCGTGGGCGCCGAGCCGACCAAGGGCTGGGGGCCATTCAAGGTTTACGACCGAAAGCGGGCGAACGAGATTGCCGTCAAGGCGGTGCAAGGCTTCGGCATCACCCGGATTGACGATGGCGACCGTCTGGTCGGCGGCCTCTCGGGTGGCGAGCGTCAGTCACTGGCCATCGCCCGCGCCGTCCATTTCGGCGCCCGGGTGCTGATCCTGGACGAACCGACGGCGGCTTTGGGTGTGAAACAGGCGGCCCACGTTCTGCGCATCGTGAACGAGGCCAAGAAGCGCGGACTGGCCGTGATCTTCATCACACATCAGGTCATGCACGCCATGGCGGTCGGCGACCACTTTGCCGTCCTGATCCGGGGGGCGGTCGCAACCGATTTTCACAAGGGAGACAAGACCCGCGAAGAGATCACCGACCTCATGGCCGGGGGCGAAACCATGGCGGGGCTGGAAGCTCAGATCGAAGGCTACATGAACAGCCACCAAGGTCATCCGCCACACCTGGATCACTAGGCGTCGGCCGGGCGCGCATCACAGCTAACCTGCCGAAACCGCACCCCAAAATCACCTGAAGAGACCGCCATGCCCTGGATCGACGCCTGTTCCGCCGCCGCAATCGCTGAAGAAGAGGTTGTCCGCTTTGACCACGCGGGCCGCACTTTTGCGATCTACCGAAACCACCAGGACACCTATTTCTGCACGGATGGCCTGTGCACGCACGAAAACGTCCATCTTGCCGACGGGTTGGTCATGGAAAACACCGTCGAATGCCCCAAGCATTCATCAATCTTCAACTTCACATCCGGCGAAGTTGAAACGCCCCCTGCCTGCAACAATCTGCGTTGCTATCCGACCAGGGTCGAAGATGGGCGTGTCCTGATCGAAATCTGATCTCGGCCGGGCGTTACAATCCATGCAACCAGCGCATCCGCGCAGTCAGATCGGGTGCCCCAAAGGCCAGTGAGCCCATCACGACGGTCTCTGCCCCAGCCTGACGCAACAAGGGAACTGTTGTATCCCGGATGCCGCCGTCCGCCGCCAAGACGATCCGCCTTCCAGTTGCCGCGATCAGCCCGGCGGAGTGTTGCAGCCGCGCGGTGGCGGTCGGGTCCAGACCCTGCCCTTTGACACCAATCGCCGTCCCCAGCAGGGTCAGCATGTCCATCGTCTTCAACCACGGCGTGACACGTTCCACCGGGGTTTCCACTTTCAAGACCATCCCGGCGTTGATCCCGTGCTGGTGAATTCGCGCCAACCCCTCTTCAACATTCGCGTTTTCCACATGCAGACTGATCAGATCGGCGCCGGCTTCGGCAAACTGGTCGATCTGCGGCACCAGAATTGCGTCGGCCACCATCAGATGGACGTGGATGGGCGTTGCGGTCTGCTCTCGCAGGCGGGCCACCAGGTCAGGAAAGAACAAAAGCGCCGGGGCAAAGTGGCCGTCCGCCACGTCGATGTGCAGGATGTCGGCATGGGGCGCTATGCGAACCAGATCGTCGGCCAACCGGGTCAGGTCCGCCGACCACATTGAATATTCGGCCAGAAGCCTTGTGCGGGGCAATCCGGCGATCCAGTCAGGCTTGGGGCGGTTCATTCGATATCTCCTTCAGAAACAGCGTCATGGCAGAGGCGAGAGCCGCAAGGTGGGCGGGCTTGTCCCGAGATTTTGGCGGCAATTCGACCAGCCGGGCATTCGGGATGAGGGAAGCCATTGTCCGGGCAAGGGCCACCGGGTGGACGTCATCTTCAGTGGTGCCGCAAACAAGAACCGGTAGCCGGAGCTTGGCCAGATCCGACGCATTTATCCCCGGACCGTCAGCCGAAATTGCGGTCAGCAGACGCGCGGTCACAGCCAGCGGCTTGCGGTCGAAAAAACTGGTCAGCGAATTCAGATTGTCGGGCGCGACCTGCGCCAACCGCTGCGCCGTGCGGCTGTGGCCAAAGACCTCGCGCGCCTTGTCGGCTGTCATTTGGGCCAGCAAAGCGCCGACTACGGCATTCGGCGCCATGTTCCGCGGGGCGGCATCGGTAAGCCAGGCCGGGCGCACCAGCACCAGCGCCCGCACCAGATCGGGCCGGGTGATTGCAAGGCGCGCGGCTATCGCGGCCCCCATCGAGATTCCGCCCAGCACCACCGGCCCCGGCATGGTTTCAATCATCGCCGCCACGTCTGACGCAAACAGAGCGATGGATATCTCGGGGCCCAGTTCCGACGCTCCGTGTCCGCGGCATTCCAGCGCCTGCCAGCGCTGGCCGCCAAGCCCGTCCATCGCCTCGGCAATCTGACGGGCATCACCGCACAGCCCGTGTTGAAACACCAACGGCAAACCGTCGTTGCCGCCAGCATGAACCGCAAGTCGCAGACCGTCGCGGATGAGCCAACGGCTTGGGGTCACAGCGCGGCCATTGTCCGGGACAAGAAGGCAGCCACCGTTGGGGCTTCGCTTGCCTGCAAGCCATGCGTCACCAGATCGCCATCGAAACCCGCCGCTTTCAGGCACCCAAGGAAATGCGGGAAATCCACGACACCCTGTCCCGCAGTGGCAAAGCGGCCAGTGGCATCCCGGTCCTTGGCATGCGCCATGACAATCCGGCCGGCCAAAAGGTCGACCGCTTGCGACAAAAGGAAACGTTGGGCGGACAGCGGGGTCACTTCGAACAGATTTGCCGGGTCAAGCACGATGGCCAGTGCCGGGCTTTTCATTTCGTCGATAAGTCGGCGGGCACTGACAGCGGTGTCGACGACATTGGCAAGCTCCGGCTCAATTCCAAGACGGATGCCGAGCGGTTCAGCCAGCCTGCAGGCCTTGCCCATCTCTGTCAGCAAATCGCGCCATGCTTCGGCGGTGGTATTGTCTTTGTGGTGCTTCCATTGATCTGCCGGCTCCCGGGTGCCGGTGCACAGCGTGACCATCGTGGTGCCCATCGCAGCGGCGGACCCAATCAGGATTGCAAGCCGTTGCAAGCCCGCCGCCCTTACGGCCGGATCGGGGTGGATCATGTTGTAGGTGCCTGACACCGCAGCAATAGCCACCCCGGTATCCGCGCTTGCTTTGGCAACGGCGGCAATCTGTGCATCGGTCAATCGGTCAGGCATTGCCTCCAGACCCGAGCAGGCCATGTTGTACTGCACCGCGGCATACCCCCCGGCGCTGGCTGCGGTCAGCACAACTGCCGGTTCACTACCCGGAAACGTCTTGGCGAAAATGCCCAGCCGCATCACAGACCGCCCGCCACATCCGCCAGCCGGACCGGCTGACCCGTGCGCACCGAATGAGCAATTGCGACTATCGCCCGAACCGAGGCAATGCCGTCCTCGATATCAGCGCCGGTCTGCTTGGTGCGGTTCAGGATCGTCTCGGCAAAGCCTTCCACCTGGCGGCGGTAAAAGTGACCATCAGCCCCCAGAACGCGGTGCGTCGAGCCGTCCGCCTCGTCAAAGATGTCGACGTCGGAGGATTTGTAATACCACGGATTATAGGTCTTTCCCAGGATCGAGCCCTGTTCGCCATAGATCTGAAATCCTTCGTGCCAATCCATGCGCACGGCCACCGTCAGGTCAAGATGGCCCAAAACGCCGCTGGCAAATTGGACATCGACAAACCAGCAGCGGATCCCGGCACGGTTGATCAGCCGTGCATCCACCGCTTCGATCTCTCCGGCAAAGTAGCGGGCGGTGTCCACAAGGTGGCTGCCATGGGCCAGCATGTAATACTGCTCAAGATCAGCCTTGGGGTTCTCGGAGGGTTTGCGGGCGTTCTTCGACGTCACGATCAATGGCTGCACTGCGTCAGTCATCGCGTAGCGGTGAGTGTTGTCGCAGTACCAGGCTTTCAGAGCGACCAGCTGGCCCATCGGACCGTCAACAAAGGACTTGGCCGCCTGCAGCCCGGCATCATAGCGCTTCATGTGGCCAACCTGGAGCGTCAGGCCCGAGGATTTGACCGCCGCCCTCAGGGATTCCGCCTCGTCCACGCTGGTGGCAAGCGGCTTTTCGCAAAGAACATGCTTGCCTGCCTGCAGCGCGAGCAGGGCCGCCGGCACATGAAATGCGTCAGAGGTGGCGATGATCACCGCCTCCAGATCCGGGTCCGCCAGCATCTTGTCGTAGTTGTCAAAGCTGCGGGTCGGGGCATGCGTGGCGGCCATGCGGTCGCGCAGGTCATCAGCGACATCACAAATGGCGTAGAGTTTGGCGTTGCGGGCCTTTGTGCAACTTTCAAAATGCGCAGCCTGTGCGATGGGGCCACAGCCCAGCACGCCCACCCGCAGCAAACGTTGTTCTTTCTTGGGCAAGGCGTCTTTCCTTTCAGAGCAAACAGCAATCCCAAAGGGCGCATCGACGGGGAGGATGAAAACGTCCGGGACTCCAGCTTGGGTTTATTCCGCTACCATCAGTTCAAAGGTCATCTGATGTTTGGCCCTCTCACCGCGCTGGTTTTGCATTGGTCCCGAAAAACTCTTGGTTACCACGTTTGTTCGGGTCGGGCGCAGAGTGCATGATCGTGATAAATACCTGCATTCCCCGAATAAGAAAAGCGCCTGAGAACACTTTCTGGCCCCAAGACCGCGATTGCGACCGCAGGCCCGCGCCGCTGGGGTTGATCACGCGACCGTCCTCGGTCAGGTTGACATTTCGATGGCCGGCGAGGCGGCTGGAAATCATCGCCGCGTTACGCCTGTGCGAAATCCGGGCGGCAAAGGGCCGGCATTGCGAGGGGAAATCCTGTGGTCACTGCCATCGGTATCGACATCGGCGGCACCAAATTGCGCGCGGCACGTGTCAGCGGCGCCGTGATCGAGGCGCGGGCCGCGGCACCAAGCTCCGCCGATCCGCGGGAAGTTGTGGCCCGCGTTCTGGCACTCATCGCTGAAGTGCGGACGGATGAGGTCGCCGCCTTGGGCATTGGCGTTCCGGGTCCGGTCCAGGCCGCCAGCCGCCGCGTGCTTGCTGGCGGATATGTCGACCTGTCGAGTTTCGACTTTGTGGCCGAGATCGAGGCAGCAACCGGTTTGCCCGTGGTGATCGAGAATGACGGGACAATGGCAATGCTTGGCGAGGTCACACATGGGGCAGCGCGTGGCCTGCAGAATGTGGTGATGCTGACGATCGGCACCGGGATAGGCGGCGCAATACTGGAGCAGGGCAGCGTGTTGCGCGGCCGCGGCACGGCAGGAGAGTTGGGCCATTTGTGCGTTGACCCGAACGGTCGCGCCTGCGTCTGCGGTCGCATCGGTTGCGTGGAGACCACCAGTTCCGGCACGGCATTCGGCACCCATCTGGCAGAGGCCGGCCTTCCCGCCGATACCCGGGCCGAAGACCTGTTGGGCCGAGGCGACGCCAAGGCTGCCGCTGTGATCAGGGCTTGGGTGGGGCCGCTGCGCGCCGCAATCGACACCCTGATCGCCATCTGTGCGCCTGACTGTGTGGTGATCGGCGGCGGTGCTGGCCGCCCTGCCGTCGCTGCCCTCGCCACTGTGCCAGAGCGCAGCTCCTGGTTCAGCGCCCCGGTGATCGAGGCGAGCCTTGGCGACGATGCCGGCGTGATCGGCGCCGCAACCGCCGCGCTGCAAGGGCTTGCCTGAGCCGGGACGTCACCGCACTGTCCGGCTCCGAAAGTCCGCTTTACCGCTTCACCTCGGCAGCCTTTTCCGAAGCCAAGCCTGCGTCCGCCGCGACATGATCACGGGCGACAGACATGGATTTAAGGACAACATGAACGGTGTCGCCCGGCGACAATGCAAGGCTGTCTGCCGCACGGCGGGTGATGCGGGCGACGATCTCGTCCGACCCGATCGCGACATGGACCATCACGGCAGGCCCGTCGCCCGTCAAGGTTCGCGTCACGACGCCGGCAAGGATGTTCTGGGCTGACAACCCTTCCGGCCGGGCGCGCGACAAGATCACTTCATGCGCCATGATCCGCACCCGCATCCGGGACCCCACTGCCCCATCGATGCGCGGCAACCACAGCGGCCCCGACGCGCAATCGAGCCGGGTCATCCCGTCGGCCTCGTGTGCCGCAATGTGCGCGGTCAGCATGGCCGCCACTTCCCGGATGCCCATCCCGCGCAACGCGACCGGGTCCGACATTACCGCCCCGGTGGCCCCCTGCGCCACGACCCGGCCCGCTTCGATCACAACCATGCGGTCGGCCAGCAATTGCGCCTCGTTCACATCATGGGTGACCAGCACCACAGGCATCTCCAGATGTCGGCGCAATGCGATGATTTCGGCGTAGAGCCTTTCGCGCGTGGCCCGGTCCACTGCCGAAAAGGGCTCGTCCAGCAACAGCGCCGCCGGCCGCCGGGCAAGGGCGCGCGCCAGCGCCACCCGCTGTTGCTGTCCGCCCGAAAGCTGCGGGGGCCTGCGGTCGCCCAACCCTTGCAGATTTACCATGTCCAAAAGCCGCAGCGCCTCGGTCGCGCGGTCTTGCCGGGGCAGATCGTCGATCGCAGAGGCAACGTTCCGCGCCGCCGTCATGTGCGGGAACAGCGCGTAGGACTGGAACACCACACCCACCCGTCGCCGGTGGGGGGCGAGGTTCACCCTTGCACCCGTGTCCAGCCACAGCATTCCCCCCACCGCAACGCGCGCCGTCTCGGGCGTCCAAAGCCCGGCGATCGTGCGAAGCAGCGTGGTCTTTCCCGAGCCGGAAGGACCAACCAGCGCCAGCAGTTCTCCCGGTTCCACCCGGAAGATCACGTCCAGCGGAACCGGCCCCGCCGCCTTTGCCATCACCTCCAGCGCCATCATTCAAGCCGCCTGCCGGCCCGGGCCGACAGCCAGAATGTCAGTGTGATTGTGAAAAGCGAAATCGCCAGCAAAACCGCCGACATTGTCGCGGCACCCGCCATGTCAAAGCTTTGCACCTTGTCATAGATCGAGATTGCGATGGTCTTGGTCTGTCCGGGTATCGAGCCGCCAACCATCAGCACAATGCCGAATTCGCCCATCGTATGGGCAAAGGTCAGTGCCATCGCGGTCATCACGCCGGGCCAAGCCAGCGGCAACTCCACCAGCCACAGCGACCGCATCGGCGACAGGCCGCAACAGGCCGCTGCCTCGCGAACCTGCGTCGGAATGGCCTCGAACCCGCGTTGCGCGGGCTGGATGGCAAACGGCAGATTGAAGATGACCGACGCGACCAGAAGCCCTTGGAATGAAAAGACCAGCTGGTGTCCCAACAGCGACTGCCACGCCTGACCAAGCGGTGAGCGCGCGCCAAATGTGACGAGCAGGTAAAAGCCGAAGACGGTGGGCGGCAGAACCAGCGGTAGCATGACCAGCGCCTCGACAAGGCCCTTGGCGACAAAGTCGTGATAGGCAAGGAAACGTCCCGCAAAAACTGCCACCGGAAGCAGGATCGCCACCGTCCATGCCGCCAGCCGCAGCGATAGCAAGAGCGAGGTCCAGTCCATCATTCCTCCGGCAAGACGAAGCCGTAACTTTTCATGATTGCGCGCGCTGCGGGGGTATTGAGATACTGATAGAAAGCCTGCGCCACAGGCCCGGCATTTTTCAGCAGCACCATGCGTTGATTAAGCGGCTCATGCCAGACCGCCGGGATCAATTCATAGCTGCCCAGTTTGGCGACGTCTGGCGCCAACGCCAGAGAATAGGCGATGATGCCGCCCTGCGCGTCGCCTGACGTCGCAAATTGCGCGGCCTGCGCGACATTCTCACCCAGAACCAGCTTCGGTTGCACCGCCTCCCACAGACCGACGTGCTGCAATGCCTCCATCGCGCGCACGCCGTAAGGGGCATGGTCCGGGTTGGCGATGGCGAAATGCCTGATCGTGCCTGCCGCCAAAGCCGCCTTCAGGCTTTCAAGGCTGCCATCAGCGCGTAGCGGGGACCCGTTCGGAACCATCATCACGATGCGTCCCTGGGCGTAGAGGACGCCGTCGTCTCGGGTCAGACCCTCTGCCGCCAAGGCTGTGACATAGCTTTCATCGGCGGCCATATACATCTGGTACGGCGCGCCCTCGCGGATCTGTGTCGCAAAGGTCCCGGTCGAGCCAAAAGCCAATTCCACTTTCATGCCGGTTTCCGCGGCAAAGGCTGCTGCGATCTCGGTCACGACGAATTTCAGGTCCGCGGCAGCAGCGATCACCGGCACGTCGTCAGCACGGGCCCTTTCCGGATGAAGGATCAAACCAAGGAAGGCCGTCATTAAGGCAAGGACAATGGCACGGCCGTTTGATTTCAGATGCATCGGGTTCCTGATCTGAGTTGGCTTTGTCAGCCATATCGATTGAAGTCGGCTCGCCCCGCAAGCGGTATTCTGCTTCGGGACGGTCGGGGCAGGTCCCTGTCGCGCGGCTGTCTCTGCCGGGCCCTCAGATTTCCGGGCTAATTTGTCAGAATCATGATGCATATGAGTGTGCGCCAGCGGGATGCCGGCCAAAATCCCGCAAGTTAATTCGCCTGCATCAGATTTGTCCCCAGCCTGCAGACATATTCGATCGGGCCCTTCCAGCGGGGAAAAGCACGCATGACAGCTCTGCAAATTCGATCGAGCGGTCCAGTTTGGGAACGCGAGATTCTTGAGCATCTTCCGGCGCTGCATCGCTATGCGTTCAGCCTGGCGCACAATTTCCACGCTGCAGAAGACCTCGTTCAGGATACAATTGTGAAAGCCTATTCCTGCATCAACCAGTTTCAGCAGGGCAGCAATCTGGGAGCGTGGCTGTTCACCATTCTGCGCAACACATTCTATTCCGGCCAGCGGAAGCAGAAGTATGAAGTGGCCGACAGCGACGGCCTGCATGCTGCAACTCTCGTGACCTATCCTGAACATGACGGACGGCTCGCAATGGGCGAGTTCCTGCGGGCCTTCAAACACCTGTCGGCTGAACACCGTACCATCGTGACACTCGTCGGGGTCTCAGGGTATTCTTACATCGACGTGTCGAAAAAGGCCGGAATTCCGGTTGGAACCGCGAAAAGCCGGTTGAGCCGCGCGCGCGCGCACCTTTCCGAATTGCTGGAGGCGCCCAAGGGCAAGCCCGTCGCCACCGACAACTGCGCCGCTCTTTCGGCGGTCGGGATAGAGTCCAACGCCGCCAAATTGTTGGTCCATTGAAACGGTTCTGGTCTTGACGGCACCAAGAGCACTTTCCGATGAAACCTGACTCCCCCTAAGCCCGGACGCGACCCGCCCGGGCTTGGGTTTCAACCAATTTCAAGAACCAATTCACCCTGAAGCCGGTCAAGAGAGATCGTCAGCCCTCCCGCCTCACAGTCCAGCTTCTCACCATTCAGACGCCCGGCCTTGATGCCGGTGCCAAGTCCAAGCGGGTTCAGGATAGTGATCTTGCACGGCGAGGGGCCAAGCGTCACCCTTATCTCCACCTGACGCCAATCCTTCGGAAAACAGGGCGCGAAGCGCAGGGTGTCGCCGCGTCGCGTCATCCCCAGCAAGCCCTCGATGCCCGCCCGGTACATCCACGCCGCGGACCCGGTATACCACGTCCAGCCCCCCCGCCCGACATGCGGCTCAACCGAATAGACATCGGCGGCAATGACATAGGGTTCAACCTTGTAGCGCGCGGCTTCCGCGGGCGTCAGCGCGTGGTTGATCGGGTTCACCAGCGCAAACAGCGCCCCTGCGGCGTCGCCATTGCCAAGCGTTGTCTGGGCCAGAATGGCCCACATCGCAGCATGGCTGTATTGGCCGCCATTCTCGCGCAGGCCGGGCGGATACCCTTTGATATAGCCCGGATCGGGCATGGAGCGGTCGAACGGCGGGCTGAACAGCAGTGCAAGATCAGGGCGGATCAGCCGATCGGTCATTGACTGCATTGCTTTGAGCGCGCGTTCAGGCATGGCCGCGCCTGACAGGACAGCCCAGGACTGCGCAATGGAATCGATCTGACATTCTTCCGAACTTGCCGATCCAAGCAGTGTGCCATCGTCAAACTGCCCCCGCCGGTACCAAGCGCCGTCCCAGCCGTCGCGCTCGATGGCCAGCCGGACGCTTTCGGCATGGGCGCGCCAGCGGGCAGCGCGGGCAGGGTCACGGGCCTCGGCCAGCGGCAGCACGGCTTTGATGGTGGCGAGCAATAGCCAGCCAAGCCAGACACTGGTGCCTTGCCCCGCCTCGCCCACCCGGTTCATCCCGTCGTTCCAGTCACCGGTTCCGATCAGCGGCATCCCGTTGGCTCCGGTCAGCACGATCGCCTGATCCAGTCCGCGGGCGCAGTGTTCAAAGAGCGTGGCCGAAGTGTCCGATGGCAGCGGCTGAAAGAAGTTGTCATGCTCTCCGGGCCGCAGCTCTGACCCTTCAAGAAAGGGCAACACCTCGTCCAGCACGGCCGCATCGCCCGAGACAGCGACATACTGCGCCACGGCATAGCCAAGCCAGACGCGATCATCGGAAATGCGGGTTCGCACACCTTGCCCGGAGTGTGGCAGCCACCAGTGCTGCACATCGCCGTCCAGAAACTGCCGTGCTGCAGCTCGCAACAGATGCGACCGCGTCATGTCCGGCCGCAAGGCGGTCAGGGCCATGCCGTCCTGCAACTGGTCACGGAAGCCGTAGGCCCCGCTGGCCTGATAGAACCCGGCCCGCGCCCAGATCCGACAGGCCAGCGATTGATACAGCAGCCAGCCGTTCAACATCACGTCCGTCGCCCGGTCCGGGGTGCGAACCTGAACTGCGCCGAGCAGCGCTGCCCACCACGCCTTGGCCTCGTCCAGAACGGCCAGCAAATTGCGGCCCCTTGTGGCAAGGATCAACGCCCGGGCGTCCTCGGCGCTGGCGCATTGGCCAATCAGGAACACGACCTCGACGCTTTGCCCCGGGGCAAGGTTGATCGCGCGCTGCAGGGCGGCACAGGGGTCCAGCCCCGGTCCGGCGCGGCCCGACAGCCCGGCCAGCCGGGCGGGCTTGGCCATGGACCCGCTGCGGCCCAGCACCTCAGCCCTGTCGCAACTGCGGCTGGTCGTGTCAGTGCCCAGATCGGCGAAGGCCACGCGCCCCGGAAAGGCCATGCTGCGGGGGTTTCGGGCGAGGATGGCACCGGTGTCGCTGTCGATTTCCGTGATAAGGTGGGTCGACGTCGCCACGCGCGAGGTGCCCAGCACCCACTCGGCGTAGGCGGTGACCGACAAGCGCCGGGATCGCCCCGAGGTGTTGCGCAGCGTCAGCCGGGTGATCTTGACCGGGGCGTCGAGGGGTACGAACTGCACCATTTCGGCGGCAATGTCGTTGGCTGCATGTTCAAAGCTGGAATAGCCGAAACCATGCCGGGCCATGTAGGTACCCATTGTGCGGATCGGCATGGCCGTGGGCGTCCAGGTCTGCCCCGTTTCAAGGTCTTGCAGATAAAGCGTCTCGCCCGCCGGATCGGTCACCGGATCGTTCGACCACGGCGTCAACTGGTTCTCGCGGCTGTTTTCCGCCCAGACAAAGCCGCTGCCCTCGGCAGAGACCTGAAAGCCGAAGCTGGGGTTGGCGATGACATTGATCCACGGGGCCGGAGTGGTCTGGCCATCGCGCAGCACGGTGACATATTCGCGGCCATCCAGACCAAAGCCGCCGGTCCCGTTGAAAAACTCCAGTTTCGGCAGGGGCAGCGGGATGCTGGCTTGCGGTGCCGGGGGAGCGCTACGTGGCGGCGGCAGTGTCACGGGTGGCGGCGGTGGCGGGGGCATCAGTTCCAACTGCGCGCCGATGCTGCCACGGCTGGCAAGCAGCACGACCGCAGCCGCCGCCAGCAGATGCGCCCGCGTGTCGGGCGCCGTCAGATCGGCCCGCAACGTGTAGATCGCGCCCCCCGTATTTGCCATGTTCGGACGCGCTTGGGCTGATCGCACCGCGGCCTCGACCGCGATCTGCAGATCCTGCACGTAAGACGACGAGCGGTCGTTGAGGATCACCAGATCGACCGCCAGTTGCCGCATCCGCCAGTATTCCGCCGCGGCCAGCACCTCATGCAGCCGCCCGACATCCTCGGCGTCGCTGATCAGGAACAGCACGATGGGCAGATCACCGGATATTCCCGACGACCAAAGATCGGACTGCGGCCCGGCCCCGGCGCGGATCTGGGCCGCACTGGCGCGCAGGCGGGCATCCCCACGGATCAGAATCCCGGCCAGCCGCTGGAAATCGGACGCCGTCACCGCGGTTATGGCCAGATGGCGCAGTTGCACCTGCGTTTGCGTCCACGCAAGCGTGATGGCCCGCCCAAAGGCAGAGTGGTCGTGGTGGCGATCGACAAGGGCCAGCAAGGCCTCCGGCGTGTCGGCAACCATGGTCCAGAACGTCACACGCACACGGCCGCCGCCCGGGATCAACACACGCCGGCGCAGGGCGAAAATCGGATCAAGGACGGTTCCGGTGGTCCCCGAAAGAGCCTCATCGGCTGCGGCAGGTTCAGCCAGGCTTTTCCCGCGTCCGACAAATCGCGCCCGATCGGTTTCATACTGCTGCGGCGCAGTTTCCTCGCCCTCGACAACGGCGATATGCGCGGCCCAGACTTCGGGATCAGACGGGCTGCGCTTGCGCCGCGTCGCAATCAGGACGCCCAGTTCGGGAAGATAATCCGTGACGACAAACAGCTTGGAAAACGCCGGATGCGACAGATCGGCCGCCGCGTTTGCCAGCACCAGTTCGGCATAGGACGTCACATCAATCTCGCGCGGATGACGCCCGGTGTTGGTCAGGGTAACCCGGCGCGCCTCTGCGTCATCTTCGGCCGAAACCACCACCTCGGTATGGGTAACCAAACGGCGGGCCGAATGCGTGAAGGCAGCGTTATGTTCGGAAAAGACCGCGCGGTGGAGGTCCGCGTCCAGCCCGGTCGGCATGACGGCCGCCGACCATTGGCCACGCGACCGCACGTCGCGCAGATAGACAAAGGCCCCGTGCTGCAAATGGGTGCTGTCGGCGCGCATGCGGGTTATGGCAATGTCACCCCAGCGGCTGAAACCCGATCCATCCGGGGTCAGCATCACCCCATAACTGCCGTTCGACATCAGATGGGCCGTGGTGGCGGACTGAGCCGGGTTCTCGAAGTGCCGCACAACCGGCGCGGCCAACGCCTCGACCGCAGCCACCTGCACCTCCTTGGCGCGCGGCGGGGCCATCGCCACGTCGCGCGGCACCCGTTCCTGCAACAAGAGGTCAACCGCTTGAATCATCGGCTCGGCATGGAAACGGTCACGCAATTGGCCGTCTTGCAGAACATTGGCGATTGCCGTGATGGTCATGCCTTGGTGATGCGCCATGAAGCTGCGCACGATGACATGATCTGACCCGTCCTGAACCCGGGTTGCGGTGAAATCCAGCGCTTCATAAAAGCCAAAGCGCCCCCGCGACCCCAGATCCGCCAGAACGGCATAGTTCTTCAGCGCGCCCTGCGGATCAACCATCGCCCCCAGACCGGTGGCATAGGGCGCAATCACGCGGTTCTCGCTCAAGCCGCGTTTCAGACCAAGGCCCGGTACGCCAAAGTTGGAATACTGATAGGTCATCTCCAGATCGCGGGCGTTATAGGCGGATTCCGAAATACCCCAAGGTATGCCCAAGCCCGCGGCATAGACCTGTTGTTGCGCCACCACGCGACGGTTGGTTTCCTCCAGCACAGACCCCGTCGGCGCGCGCATGACCAAGGAGGGCATCAGGTATTCAAACATGCTGCCCGACCATGAAATCAGCGCCGATCCTCCGCCGATCGGCGTAGCGCCGCGTCCAAGCCGGAACCAGTGCCGGGTTTCCACATCGCCCTTGGCGATTGCAAACAGGCTGGCAAGCCGCGCCTCGGACGCCAGCAGATCATAACAATTCCGGTCGATGGTGTTGGTTGAAACGGAAAATCCGATGGACAACAGTTTCTTTTCGGGCTGCATCAGAAAGCCGAATTCCATGTCCATGGCCAGTTGCCGCGCCAACTGCGCAATGGCCTGCATTCGCGCAGGTGGCGGCGCTTCGGCCAATTGGCTGACATTGCTTGCGACAATCGCGCGGGTCCAGAATGTCAGGTCAGAGTCGGCTCCGCTGTGTTTTTCGGCCAGGCTCGCCGCCTGCGCAGCCATCGCAGGGTGCTCTGCGGCCTGCCGCAACAGGTCGCGCAACTGATGGTTCGGCGTGGCCTCAAGCGCCTCCAGCGCAAGCGCACGCGCATCGCGCAGGCCGTGCAGGTCCGGCGCCACTGGGTGGGTTTCCCACTGCTGACAGGCTTGGGCCACGGCGATCAGATGGCCCGCAAGATTGCCGCTGTCCACAGTCGAGACATAGACCGGGTCCAGCACGCGCAAATCGGAGGTGTCGTACCAGTTGTAAAGATGGCCGCGAAAGCGCGGCATCGCGGACATCGTGGTCAAGGTCTGTTCCAGCCGCGTCACGGCCTCGGCCTGACCGATCCATCCCATGTCATGCGCCACCGTCACCGACAGCAGGTAAAGCCCGACATTGGTCGGCGAGGTCCGCATTGCCACCACCGGACGCGGGATTTCCTGAAAATTGTCGGGCGGCAGGAAATGACTGGCCTCGGTGACAAACGTCTCGAAATAGCGCCAGGTCCTGCGGGCGATCAGCCGCAAGGCGTCGCGTTCCGCCGCCTTCAGTGGGACCACGGCCTGATCGGCCCTCGGCAGACTGATCCAGCGCGCGATGGCGGGTGCCGCAAGCCACAGCGCCGCAAAGGCAAGCACCAGCGGCCATATGTGTGGGTTCATGGCATAGGCCAACGCACAGGTGAAAAGCCCCAGCGTAACGCCACGCGCCTTTTGCAGATACATCCGCAGATATCCGGGCAGCCCGCCCTCGCTGGATTGCGCCGCCGTCATCCATTCCAGCAGATGTTTGCCGGTGCCAAGCCGCACCACCGTACGCATTATCGCATCCAGCATTTGCGCCGCCGTGTCGGCCAGAAGCACCACCAAGAGGGCAATCTGCGCAAACGCGATCTTCACATCGCGCAGCAAGGCCAGAAGATGGCTGCGCGCGGTGATACCCGCCCGACCTGGCAGAATGTCCAGCGGCAACGGCATCAGACGTGGCATCGCCAGCAACAGCAAGACCACGCCAGTCCAGGCCAAAGCCTGCAGTGGCGGCAAGAGCCAGCCCGCGAACAGCGACATCAGCGTCATCGGGGCCAGCAACGACCGGCGCAGATTGTCCAGCATCTTCCAGCGGTTGACCGCCGATATCCCGCCAACGGTTTTGCGCCTGCCGAAAATCCACGGCAAAAGCTGCCAGTCACCACGCGCCCAGCGATGCTGCCTGCGGGCGTCAACGTCCTGACGTGCCGGGAAATCCTCGATCACCTGGATGTCTGACACAAGACCTGCGCGCGCAAAACTGCCTTCGAAGAGATCATGGCTCAAGAGGGTGTTGTTGGGCACCCGGCCTACCAGGGCTTCCATGAAGGCATCGATCTGATAGATACCCTTGCCCGTGAATGACCCTTCGGAAAACAGATCTTGATACACATCCGAACTGGCCGCTGCGTAAGGCTCGATCCCGCCGGGACTGGAGGAAAACCGCTGGTACAGCGACCCCTCAAGGCCCAGCGGCAAGGCCGGCGTCACCTGCGGCTGCAAGATGCCATAGCCCGATGACACCCGCTGGCTGTCTGGATCGATCACGGGGCGGTTCAGGGGATGCGCCATCTTGCCGATCAGCCGCCGCACCGTATCGCGCAAAAGGCGCGTATCTGCGTCCAGCGTGATGACGAACTGCACGCCCTGCGGTATGACACCGCCCTGCAGGAAACTGGTATCGGTCGCGCCGCGCAACAGACGGTTCAGCTCGACCAGCTTGCCGCGTTTGCGCTCCCACCCCATCCAGACGCCCTCGGACGGATTCCAGTGGCGCTGGCGGTGCAGGAACAGAAAGCGATCGCCAAGCTCTGCCGGATAATTTGCATTCAACGCGGCAATCGCGGTTCGCGCCGCGGTGGTGAGGGCGGTATCGAGCGGCGAGAACTCGACCGCAGAGTCCGGCCCGTCCGAAAGCAACGCGTAATAGACCTCTCCGCCGACGCTTGACAGGTAGTGGACCTCGAGACGCTCGATCTGCGCCGCAAGGTCCTGTGCATCTGCTAGCAAGACCGGGACAGCGACCAACGTGCGCATATCGGCGGGAATACCCTGTTCCAGCGACATGGCAGGCAGCGGCTTTGGCCCGACCAGCCGGGTGACGATCAAATTCACCAGCGCGGTTCCCGCTTCAACCGCTGGCCACACCGCCGTCAGGGCCAAGGCCGTGCCGTGCAATCCGGCCAGCCACATGGCCGCCACCAGAAACAAGCCGGCGGCAAGAGCAATGGTGCCAAGGTATCCCGGCAGCCCCAACCTCAGCAGGCGCCGTTCCAGCCAGACCCGCCACGGTGGCACATAGCCCAGATCGCGCTGCAGCGCCTCGAGCCCGGCACCGATCAGCGCATAGCCGGGATCACGGGACGCAGGCGTCGTCCCCGCGCTCGCGACCGCCATGGCCGCTTCAGTCACCGATGCTTCGTCGTGATCCGAATGGCGTGCCAGCATTTCGATGGCGGTGCGATAGCGGTTTCGGGAGGCGAAATCCATCTCGGCAAAGCCCGGCGCCGCGCGCAGGCGGCGTTCGATAAGGCTTGCCGCCTCAAAGAAATCGGCCCAATCCATTTCCGACAGGCGCCGCATCGAGGTGACGATATTGCGCATGGTGACGTTGGAAGCCCCTTGCCGCGCCTGCGCATTGGCCACCACCGTCTCAACTGTCAGCCCAAGCTGGTGCAAACGACCATCAAGCCAACCGGTCAGCGGGGTTTCGGCCGGATCGGTGTCGCGCAAGCGTTTGGCGATCTGCGCCGCCATGATCTCGGACAGTTCCGTGCTATCAAGGTCAGCCAATGCCGCATGCGCCGAAATGCCGGTCCCGCTCGCGGCCAATACCCGATCAACCAGCACATCCGCCGCCCCTCGCAGCCGGTCGGCCTCGGTGATCTGAACCGCCAGACGGCGCATGTTCTCTATCAGCACGATGCGCAAGGTGATCGCCACGGCCCATAGCTCGCCAATCGTCATAGGCTGAACCGTCTGATAAGCCTGCACAAAACGTAAAAGCGCCGATTCCGACATCAGACTGTCGGTATGGGCGACATAGGCCCATGCCAACCCCAGAACGCGTGGATAGCCCGCGAACGGACCATCCGCGAGTTTTGGCAAATGGCGATAATAACCTGGCGGCAGATCGTCCTCGATCTGGCGCAGTTGTTGTTCGACGATATGAAAATTGTCGAGCAACCATTCAGCGGCTGGGGTGATCGGCTGGCCCGCCTCCAGCGAATGAGCGCCCGAACGATAGGCAGCAAGCAGCACCCTGGCGTTGTCCTTGACCCGCCCCAGCAGGCTGGACACCCTGACGGGACGCCCCACCAGGACAGATTGGGCAGCAGCCAGAGTTAGGGCATGATGCTCCAGCCGTTCGATTCCGAACAATTCGGACCGGATCGGGGCCGGGTCTGCCCACAGGCCAGAAGGCGGGGGGCCCTTGCGCCAATCCGTAAAGAACTGGCTAAAACTCACCCGGCGTTAACCTCGGCGGCTTTCTTCACTGGCGCGTCGGGCAACTCACCTGCCGGGATGGCGGGCGGGGATTTGACGAGCCCCCCCTTTGTCGTTTCCGGTAAATCGGAACGGACCCGGCGCGCCATCGCCGCCCATTTGACTTCGATCTGGTCCCAGTTCATCGGCTTTCCTTTCTATTCACGTATGGATTGCGATCCCGTTGACGCAACCGTCCCTCAAATACACATCTTGACCGGCACCTCAGGTTTGGGCGTGCTGCGCCTCAAGCAGTCGGAGCCTTGGGTGCACACCATTGCGCGCGGGTTTGACTGGAGCGCTCTTTGAGCGAGCGCCAACTTGGGCCTGCCGCGCAATCGCTGCCTCCAGCAGACCGTCCAGACAGCCACAGTCAAAACGTCGCCCGGAAAAGCGGAACGCCGTCAGCGGCAACCGCCCGGCGTCGGAATTGATGGCGTCCGTCAACTGCATCTCGCCACCGGCTCCGGTCCGCGTGTGTTCCAGCGTGGCAAAGACGGACGGGTCCAGAATATAACGTCCGACGGCCGCCAGCAGCGAAGGCTCCGTCCCGCTTTTCGGCTTTTCGACCATGCCAGAGGCCGTCACCCGCTGACCGCGTTCCGCGCTCAGGTCCTTGAATATGCCGTAGCGAAAGGCTTCTTCAGCCGGAACGTCCATCGCGGCGACCATATGACCCCCGGTATAGGCGCGGGCCATTTCCGGCAGGCAAAGCGAACCCAGGATCACGTCGTCAGGCAAAATGACCCCGAACGGGCCGGGCAGCATGTGGGCGCGCGCGCAAGTAATCGCATGTCCCAGACCCAACGGCTCGGCTTGCAGCGCAAAGACCACCTCGGCCGAGTCCGGGCGCCGCAATTCGGATGTGACCCCGCCATGAGACATCGGCGCAACCTGTGAGGCGAGATAGTCAGGGATGGCATGTTTGTCGGGGCTGATGACTATGATCACCCGCGCACCTCCGGTCGCTGCCGCCTCATCCATGGCAAACTGCAGCATCGGGGTGTCGTAGACCGGCAGCATCTCCTTTGCCGTAACGCGCGTTGCCGGCAAAAGCCGCGTTCCGCGCCCCGCCGCCGGAATGACGATCGTATTGATGCGTCGTGCCATATCTCCCCCTTTTGATCACCGCTGCAGAACTAACGTGCCGGGGCACGTTTGGTTCCCCCGAAAACCAACGCCAGGCGACAATCCTCGCCCGCGGCAATTTGGCGTCAACGGATGTGGCGGATGCCCCCTCCCAATGGCATCGAATCGACCAATGCGAACTTTACTTGACCAAATTCAAACATGCTTTCCCGTCCGCGATCGCCCTGGTGGCAATCGCCTTTCTGAGAACAGGATTCAGATTTGTGCCAGGCGAAAGAGTGGCAAATCAGACGTCAACCGGGCTGTTTCGCGCACGCTACCAACATATGTATTGTCACATTGCGGAGCTTGCCGCCAAAGAACGCACGGCCCGGGAATGAGTTTAGTTAGTCAACACTCACCGACGTATAAGCAGATCCTGCATGAGTCAATCGGGAACATCCCGCGCCCAACTGCAGAGGCCATATCTTGCGCAACCAAGCGAGACGGGTGCAATTCGGTCCATGGATAACATCGTCTTTATATATATATTTCAGGTAGTTGCATGAATTTCGCACTGCGCGTCTGCTCGTCGACATCGGTGCCAAAGGACTGGGCTGCACACCAACTCCGGCAGCGCAGACGACGACATGCAATCGGGCGCTCAAAGGCCCGGAAAGGCTGGAAAACGGTCGTTTGTGGCCTCGGACAAACGACCGCTTCAACGTCTGGATCATGCGGAATGCGTCACAGGCGAGCGTGTCCGCCCGAACTTAACGACTGGGCCGCGGCCTCCGCCACTGCGTGGGGCAGGTCCGCATGTAACGTTCCAGAAAGAAGTAGGTGGGCTTGGTCCCGATCACGCCCGCCGTCGTGGCTTTGACGACAGTGTTTTCCAGCATGTTCTGCGCATGGAAAAGCCCCTCAGCGCCCAGAAGCGCGACCCGCTGGGCATAACTGTAAACGGCGCGGCGGCTGTTCTGAATCACGGCGATGCGCCCATTGGCATAAGACAGCGTCACCACGGCGGTGCCGATGTCACCCGCCGCCCCCCATGGCCGAATCGAAAATGCTGGAGCCGGTCGCCGGGCAGCCCCCATGATGAATTTCGCCTCATCGAAGTCGTGGATCGTCATGTCGGCGGAGCCGCTTTCAAGGCGGCGAAATTGGGGGCAAAGCGAAGGTGAAACCCGATCATGACCGGGCGGCCGGTCTTCGCCAAAACCTTCTGACGGACTGGCGTCCGTGCCCGCGACAGATCGACCAGCTTTTCGCAGGGCACGGCCTTGCCAGCAGCGGTGGCGCGTTCAATCAGGTCAGAGTGGGCGTCAGTCGAGGTGGCGATCGGCACCGTATCGATCGACGGGTCCGCCAGAATGGCATCCGTGCTGCGCGCCTCGCCGCCGTAAGCCTTGGCCATTGTCGAACGATTTGGAACATGCGGCCTGATTTTGGAGCAGAGGGATCGGTGCGGCGCCGAAGTATTTCATCTTTTTGTCGTCGCCGTATTTGGCCGGTTCCTCCGCGATGTGAGACGACCCGTTGTCACTCAGAATACGCGGCTTATGCAGGGCCTTGTCACTCTTGCAGCTTGCACGGCCAAGGCAATGAGGAGCGTTTCGGTGACGTCCTCGGACAGCGGTACCACAGAGCTTCCAGCCGATGACGTGGCGCGTGTGGTCGTCTCGGGCTTTTGCTGCACATGCCGGCCGCCCTCGCCCTCATAGCCTACGGCGCGGGGAACGGCGTTTGGTCCATCGCGCAAGGAGCCATGCCCTTGGCGATGTTTGGCCCGGATGACTACCCCAGCATCATGGGCAAGCTGGCCATGCCCGCCCTCTTGTCCGCCGACGCAGCGCCTGTCATCGGCGGTGTCCTTCTCGACACGTTCGGCGGCGAGAAGGTACTATTGGCGCTCACCCTCGTCTCGGTTGTGCCCATCGTCTGCGCCATAGCTCTGCTCACACTTCGGCGGGGACCGACGGGTCAGGCGTGCCGCCAGACCTGCATCGCGGAATAGATCAGGATCGCCGCCAGGAGCGGCATGAGAATCGACGTCGGTACGATCCCGAGCAGCCTGCCGCCGAGAAAAGTGCCAAGGACCGATCCCCCCGCCATCACCGGAATGAAGGCCCGGTTGCGCCCGAGCACCGAGAAGCTCTGGTCGCGGCTTTAGCGCGTGAACCCTACGATCATCGTGGGCAGGCTGACCGCCAGCGACAGGCTGCCTGAAAGCCGAATATCCACACCGAAGAGCAGGATCAGAGTAGGAATCAGCAACTCGCCCCCGGCGACCCCCAGAAGACTTGCGACCACGCCTATGGCAAAGCCCGCCAAGACCCCGACAATCATCTGCGCCACACCCGACAGCAAGGGCTGACCGGCGTTTGCGTCATGACCGAACATCAAGACTGCCGCGATCAGCACCAGCAGACCGGCGATGATCTCGTAGAGCGTCTCGGATTTGAGCCGGGTCGCCCAACCCGCGCCGATCCAGGCCCCGAGCAGGCTGCCGAGGAGCAGGTTGGCGATGACCGGCCAATGCGCCGCAACATCCGCAAAGGGCACGGTCCCTGCCCGGAATGGCAGGGCCGAGGCCACGACGACAAGGCTTATGGCCTTGTTCAGGATGACCGCCTCAAGGGCTGCGAACCGGAACATGCCGATCAGCAGGGGCAGCCGGAACTCGGCCCCGCCCAGCCCGATCAGGCCGCCAAGCGTGCCGATGATGGTGCCGCTGATGAAGGCGGGCGTTTTGTTGGCTGCCATGAGTAACCTCCGGACTTGGGTGGCAAACTGGCAGTCACACGCATTCAGGTCCAGATGGAAGTTTCCGCGCGTTGCGATGCCGGGGCAACCCGTGAGCCCCTTGGATTGACACATCGTAAGCGATTGCCTGATGAGGGGTGCACAGCCTATCCTGCGCGCGGGGGGACTTCGCATGGCAGGCCGATACTCGCGGCGCAGAGTGATGGCGATGACCGGCGCGATGCTCGCGATACCGGGCCTTGTCCGGTCGGCGGAGCCGTTTCGCCTTGGTCTGACGCCGGTGTTTCTGGACAACGATGCCGAAGTGCTCGCCCGGTTGCGTGCGGCCTTGGGCGAAGGCACCGGTCGCGACATCGAACTGGTCCAGCGCCGGACCTACCAGGAAATCACCGGGCTGGTGCTGGAAGGGGCGGTCGATGCGGCCTGGACCTGCGGTTATCCCTATGTGCAACATGAGGATTCCTTCGCGCTGGTCGGCGTGCCGGTCTGGGAGGGCAAGCCGCTGTACCGGTCCTATCTGATCACGGCCCCCGACGATCCGGCAACATCGCTCGCCGATCTCAAGGGCGGGTCGCACACGTTCTCTGACCCGGACAGCAACTCGGGCTATCTGGTCACGGCTTCGGACCTGGCCCGCATGGGGATTCATGTCGAGGATTTCTTTGATCGCACGATTTTCGCCTATGGCCACCGTAATGTCGTGCGGTCGGTGGCAGGCGGCCTGACCCGCTCGGGCAGTGTCGATGGCTATGTCTGGGAGGCGCTGTCCAGCGTGGAACCCGCATTGACGGCACGCGCCAAGGTCATCACGAAGTCTGAGTTGCTGGGATTTCCGCCCATCGTCGCCCGCACCGACCGCGTCGGGACGGAAGCTGTCACGGGCTTCCACGACGCGTTGTTGGACCTCGGCAATACCGACACCGGCAAAGCCGCGCTGGACCTCTTGCAGCTTGACGGTTTCGTGCAAGGTTCTCCCGCCCTGTTTGATGGCATCCGGTCCCGGATGCGCGATCTGGCAGCGCTGAAGTAGATGCGGTTCTCGAACCTTTCCCTGTCGTTCCGGGTGCCGCTGATCGCGGCGGGGCTGATGGTCGTGCTGGGGGTGGTGGCGTCACAGCTGGTCCTCTCGGCGCTCAGTTCGGTGCAGGACGCGCGGATGCGGGAACTGGCGCGGCTGCATGTCGAAGGATTGGCCGTGGCCCTTGGCCCCTCGGTGCTGCGCCGCGACGTCTGGGAGGTCTACGACACGCTCGACCGGGCGACAGCGGACATGGACGTGCAGCGCATGGTTCTGACCGTGGTCGCGGACGAGGCTGGCCAGGTGATCGCGGCCTCTGACCCGCGCCGCGCGCCGGTGGACAGCGATGTGGCACCCTTGCTGGAAGACGCGCAGGCGCTGGGTGCGATCACGGTGACCGGCAACAGCCCGCATATCCGGGTGAGCGCTCCGCTGATCTATCAGGGCCGCGAGGTGGGCCAGATTGTCAGCGAGTTGGACGTGACGGACCTTGTGGCCGAACGTCGCCAGGTCTGGCTCTATCTTCTCGCCGGAAATGCGCTGGCAACTGGGGTCCTGGCGGTGGGCGGCTATCTGACCATGCGCCGAATGCTGCGCCCGGTTGCCACCCTGGCCAGCCATATGGCCGAGGCCACCGGCACACCGATGCCGATCCCCGCCGAACTGATCCCCAAGGGCGACACCGAACTCGGTCGGCTGTTTCAGACCTACAACGCGATGTCCGGCGCGGCAGAAGCGAAGGCTGAAGCGGAGCGGCGTCTGGCGGATCGTGAGCGATTCGTCAGCCTTGGGCGGCTGTCGTCCTCGCTGGCGCATGAGATCAACAACCCTCTTGGCGGCCTGCTGAATGCGACTGACACCATCCGCACCTATGCCGACCGCCCGGAGGTGGTGCGTGAATCCGCGGATTTGCTCGACCGGGGCTTGCGTCACCTGCGAGATGTGGCCCGGGCGACGCTGGAACAGAACCGGCTCGACCGGACCGGAATGCCGCTCACTCTTGAGGACTTCGATGATCTGAAGCTACTTTTTGAGCCGGAAACCGCCCGCTTGAAACAACACCTGGTCTGGGCGACTGGCGGCAATGCTCAAGGGCTGGCCAATTTTGCCGCTGCACCAGTGCGACAGATCGCGCTGAACCTGCTGCTCAACGCTTCGGCTGCTGCAGGCGAAGGTGGCAAGGTCGGACTTGTGGCCCATCAGACGGGTGACAGTCTTATCCTGAAAATCACCGACAGCGGCCCTGGCATCGCCGACGCCGCGCTGATCCGGCTCATGACGTCGGACATGGTCCAACCCGGTGGCGGCGTTGGCTTGCGGCTGGTGCGCGACATGGTGGTGGCGAACGCCGGAACCGTCGGCTACGAGCGCCAGACTGACTGCAGCGAGGTTACCGTCACCCTGCCCCGCCGAATGGTCACAGCATGCTGAAGGGCCGCCGCATCGCGCTGATCGAGGATGATGAGATCATGGGAGCCTCGATCGTCCAGCGCCTGCAGCTGGAAGGGGCCGAGGTGCTGTGGCTGAGACTGGCGCAGCGGGCCATCGGAGCCTTGCGGACCCCCCGCGCGCCAATTGATGCCGTGATCTGCGATATCCGTCTGCCGGACGGTACCGGCGAAGAGGTCTTCACCACCCTGTGTCGCACCATTACGCCGCCGCCCTTCCTGTTCATCACCGGGCAAGGCGGCATCGATCAGGCCGTCCGGCTCTTGCAGGCGGGCGCTGCCGACTACATCACCAAGCCTTTCGACATGGCGCCATTTCTGGCCCGCCTTGCCCTTTTGCTGAAACCGCGCCCGGCCGCGAGCTTTCCAATCTTGCTGGGCGCGTCGCCCGCCGCTCGCCGAGTGGAAGAGCTTGTCCTGAAAGCGGCAGCGGAGGACAGGCACGTCCTCATCCGCGGCGGGGTCGGCACCGGCAAGGCGCTTCTGGCACAGCGGATTCATGCGGCCTCGGACCGCAGCGCCGCCCCGTTTTTGACGGTGAATCTCGCCCGCGACGCCGACATCCCGGCGAGTCTGGCCGGGGCGCTGGTTACTGTCGGCGATGGTGTGCTGTTTCTCAACGCCCTGGAGCGGCTGCCACCAGAGCTGCAGACCCGATTGGTGGAATGGCTCGATCAGCAAACCGGATGCCGCATTGTCGCGGCCTGCGGCCCGGACGTTGCCGATCTGGTCAACCGGGGCCAATTCAGGGGAGACCTATACTTCCGACTCAATCAATTCGAAATTCCCGTCCCTCCGCTCAAGGACCGCCCCGAAGACGCGGTCTGGCTCATGCACCAGCAGTTTGCCAAGCTGAACCAGCGCAGGACCAGCCCGCTGCACGGCATCTCCGCCCTGGCCGATGAGGCGGTGCGCGGGCATGACTGGCCGGGCAACGGCCGGGAACTCCATGCGAGGCTGGCTCAGGCGCTGGCAACCGCGCAGGGCGAATGGCTCTTCCCGGCCGACCTGTTTCCGGAACGACAGACGGTTGGTGAAGACGATCAAATAATGACACTTGCCGAGGCGCGCGACGTGGCCGAGCGCGCTCAGATCATCACCGCGCTGGAGCGGACGGCGGGCCATGTTGCCGAAGCAGCGAAGCTGTTGCGGGTATCACGCACCACGCTTTGGGAAAAGATGCAGAAGCTGGGTCTCTGACCGAGCGCGATGTTCGGATTTCCGAACGCACGAAATTTATGCTTTCCCGCATGGGCTTGCCGCATTGCAGCGCAGGCAGAGAAGCCGTCGCAGGAAGCCCTCCGGGTCGGTAGCCTTGTCGCAATCAACGGCAGGGGAGGATCCAAGCCATGAAATGCGACAAACTGGTCGATGTCGGGCGCAGGCAGTTCCTGCGTGGCGGCGTCATTGCCTCGGCAGGGGCTGCCGCAACCGCCGTGTTGGGGTCTGGCCCCGCTCAGGCCCAGACGGCGCCCATGCCGCTGGCACTGGTCAGCTATCCGTCAAACAAGCTGGGCAACCTTTCGGCGTTGAAGGTC
>JANMCI010000466.1:0-1882 GCA_031361245.1 Rhodobacterales bacterium | reverse complement strand
GAAGAAGGCCACCACACCGCCCCCGGAACCGCCGCCTTCAGGCTTTGCTCGATCACCCGGTTCAGCCGGTCATAGCCGACCAGATACAGATCCCGGTTGGCCCGCGTCTCGGGGAACCATGACAGCGCGCCGATCAACTCGTTGTCGCCACACCAAAGCGCGATGCAGGCATGGTGATTGAGCCGCCACGCCTGCTCCTGCACCTCAATCGCCACGTCCTCGAGAAACACCTCATCCGCCGGGTAGATGTGGCAAGAGAACATGAAGTCCTGCCAGACCATCAGCCCCAACTCGTCGCACAGGTCATAGAACCAACTGGCCTCGTACCGCCCGCCGCCCCAGACCCGCAGCATGTTCATGTTGGCATCGACTGCCGATTGCAACAGCCCGCGGGTGTCCGCCGGATTGATCCGGCCCGCCAGCGCATCCTGCGGGATCCAGTTGGCCCCCTTGCAGAAGATGTCGCGCCCGTTGATCCTGACCTTGAACCCCAGCCCCGAGGCATCCTTTTCAGTGATCAGCTCGGCCGAGCGAAGCCCGATCCGCCGCGTCTCCACCTGATCGCCCAGCGTCACCACCAGGTCATGCAGCACCTGCGCGCCCTGCCCCGCCGGCCACCAAAGCTGCGGGTCGATGACTGTCAACTCCGCCACGGCCTTGCCCGCCACCACCGGGGCACGCGCCGTCACACCGCATAGGGCAAAGCTGACCTCGCCGCCCCCTTCGACCGCCGCCTCCACCGTCACCACAGCGCGGCCCGGCGTGTGGGCCTGCGAAATCACCAAATCCGCGATCCGGTTGACCGCCTTCGGCTCCAGGTGAAAATCGCCATACAAGCCAAATGTTGCCAGCGCAATGTTCCAGTCCCAGCCAAAGTCGCAACTGGGCTTGCGCAGCATGTTGCCGTTGTGGATGGGCGTGTTGTTGGCACTGAACGGCACGAAGTAACGCTGCGCCGCCTGCCGCTTGGCGGCCTCGACGGCCGGTGAGCGCCAGATGATGGTCACCTCGTTATCGCCAACTTTCAACGCCGCCGACACGTCGATGCGATAGCTGCGAAACATGTTGTCCGAAGCCAGAACCAACGCGCCGTTGATCCGAACCTCGGCCACCGTGTCCAGCATCGAGACGACCAGAACCTGATCGGTCCGCTCGACCGTAAAGCTCCGCTTGGCCACCCAGTCGCGCTGACAGATCCAGCGCAGACCATATTCGTTGCGGCCAAAATAGGGGTCGGGGATGGCACCGGCCTTGAACAAGGCGTCGATGCCATCACCCGGCAAGGTCATGGGGGCGCGAAACTCGCCGCTTTCGTCCGAAAGCGACCACACCCCGGCCAGTTCGAGCATGTTCAGATCCTGAGTTCGTTGGTTTCGTCAAACAACGAGGCCTTGGAGATATCGACCTTCAGATGCACGGTCGATCCGATCTCGGGCCGCAGTTCCACCGGAACCCGGACCGACAGCTGCTTGCCCTCGGCTTCGAACCAAACCAGACTGTCCGCGCCCATCGGCTCGTCGATCTCGACCATGGCCGGAATGGTGTGACCGGGGATTGCTTCGTGCACGATCGACAGATGCTCGGGCCGCAGGCCGATGATGGCCTTGGGGCGGTCCATGATCGCCCCGCCCTCGTACCCCGTCAGGTCCAGCGTGACATCACCGAACTTGAACTCCTTGCCGCCCTTCACCGTCTCGCCCTTGAGAAAGTTCATTGCGGGGCTGCCAATGAAGCCCGCCACGAACAGATTGGCCGGGCGGTTGTAGATGGTCTGCGGCGCGTCCAGCTGCTGGATGATGCCGCCGCGCATGATGGCGATGCGGTCGGCCAGCGTAAGCGCCTCGATCTGGTCGTGGGTCACATAGATCATCGTGTTCTTCAG
>JANMCI010000392.1:0-9742 GCA_031361245.1 Rhodobacterales bacterium | reverse complement strand
GATCTCGCCCCCGGCCTTCAGTGCGTTCACAAGGCGCAGCTTCTGGTCGGGCATCACGCGGGCAAAGATATTGGTGTCGGGCAGGGCCGCCGCCAAAGCCTCATCCGACAGGGCGGCGATCTCTTCGCCGGTCAGAACCCGGCCGCCCGCGATGCCCGCCTGCGCTGCGATGGCACGGGCGGTGGCCGGATAGTCGCCGGTGATCATCACCACCCTTATGCCCGCCGCTTGGCAATCGGCAATCGCCTGTGGCACCTGATCGCGCAGCGGGTCGGCAAGCCCGGCAAGCCCGGCGAAATAGAACGCCATGGCGTCAGGCGTTTCAGGCTCGGCCCCTGGGGCCAGATCGGCCCATGCCAGCGCCAGTACGCGCAAGCCGTTCGCGGCCATGGCATCGACATGATCCTTGAGCGCCCGGGTCTCTTCATCCCCAAAGCGGCACAGACGAGCAACCGCCTCGGGGGCACCCTTGGCGGCGGCATGGCATGGACCCGTGTCGCCCTCCTGCCAGATCTGGGTGACTGCCAGCAGATCGGGGCGCAGGCCAAAGGTCTTGCGCAGGGTCAGGCCATGGTCCGCCCCGGCGTTCGCGGTCCAAAGGTCATGAAACGCCCGGTCCATCGGGTCAAACGGCAACGGGGCCGAGGCCAGAAGGCCGACCTTGGCGGCATCGTGAAAGGCCGGGCCCGCGCCCTCGAACGGCGCGACATGGCCGTGAACGGCGGCAACCGACATCCGGTTCAGGGTCAGCGTGCCGGTCTTGTCGGTGCAAAGCACCGTGGCCGAGCCAAGACTTTCAATGGCGGCGGCGCGCCGGGTCAGCACGCGCGCCTGACTGATCCGCCACGCCCCCATCGCCATGAACACGGTCAGCACGACCGGAAACTCCTCGGGCAGCATCGCCATGCCAAGGGCGACGCCCGCCAGCGCCGCCTCGACCCAGTCGCCGCGCGTCAGGCCGAACAGCACAAAGGCCGCCACCGTGGCCAGCCCGCCCAACAGGCCGAACAGACGCACCACCCGCATGGTCTCGGCTCGCAGGCGCGGCGGCTCGGGGTCCAGTTGCGACAGGCTCTGCCCGATCTTGCCGATCTCGCTCAGCCGGCCCGTGGCGTGGACGACGGCCAGACCCTGACCGCGCACGATCAGCGATCCGGCATAGACCACTGGCGCCCCATCGCCACCGGGGCGGGGCAGGGGGTTCGGCTCTATGGCCACCGCCGTCTTGCTGACCGGCAGCGACTCGCCCGTCAGCAGGCTTTCGTCGGCCAGAAGGTCGTGTCCCGCGACCAGCCAGCCATCGGCCGCCACCCGGTCGCCCTCGGCCAAGACCAGAAGGTCCCCGCGCGCCACCTCGCGCCCCGCAATCCGGACGCGCTGCCCGCCCCGCACCACCAGCGCGCGCGGCGAGGTCAGATCGCGCAGGCTCTCCAGCAGCCGCTCGGTGCGCAGCTCCTGAATGGTGGTGACAAGGATCGAGAAGGTGGCAAACACCAGCAGGATCAGCGCCTCTCCGGTGTCGCCAAACAGCAGGTAAGCCACGCCCCCGGCCAAAAGCAGCGCCAGCATCGGCTCGCGCAGCACCTCGGTCAGGATGCGCCACAGGCCGCGATAGCCTGTTTGCGGCAATTCGTTGTAGCCTTCGGCGGCAAGGCGCTCTGCGGCTTGATCCCGGGTCAGACCGGCGTGTGGGTCGCCCGCCGGCAGCGGGTTCATGGCCCGCCCCGGCGCGACCAGTGCCTGCCCGACGCGTGCCTAGTCGTCGCCATCATCCACCGTCGCCTGACCGGACAAACGCCGCTTCAGGATGCTCCACGACAGCCCCACCCCCAGGATCAGCGACAGCGCGCCCAGCCCCAGCCAGGTGTTCAGCGTCGAGTTCTCCAGCGACAACAGCCCCCACGATGCCAGCACCCACAGCCCCGAGCCGAACAGGGCCGCCACCAGCACCATCCCGAAGGTGCCGATCGACCGCAGCGTGGCCAGAAGATAGACCAGAAACCCCACCAGCAGCAGCAGCCCCAGAAACAGGGTCAGCGGCAACTGGCTGTTGCCGTTGGCCGCTGCCCATCTGACATAGTTCCATTCCGTCGGGTTGAAGGTCGCCGCCAGCAACACAAAGGCGCCGAGCCACCGCAGAAATATTCCCATCACATCCTCCACCCTTGCCGTTCAAGGGGTGCCAAAGCCCCACCCTGCTGTAAAGCCCCGCCCTGCTGCAAACCCCAACCCAACCGCCACGTCCCCCCAATTGCACCTTTCCAAATACTCACTCTTTCTTTGCCGGTTCGGGCGTGTTGCAGACGGCGGACAACTTGTTGCCGTCCGGGTCCCGGACATAGCAGGAAAAGAAGTGCGCGCCGTAGCGCAGCCCGGGGCCGCCCTCGTCCGTGCCGCCATGGGCAAGGGCCGCGGCGTGAAAGGCCGCGACGGCGGCGCGGGTGGTGGCGGTCAGGGCCAGCATCGTGCCATTGCCCCGCGTTGCCGGGGCGCCGTCATAGGGGGCCGTGACATAAAGGCTCGGGTCGGCATCGCCGGGATTGCCATAGCCGACCTCGGTGCTGCCTTCAAAAACCGGCACCCGGCCCAGTGTCGCCATCACCGGGTCATAAAAGGTCCTGGCGCGGGCAAGGTCATTTGTTCCCAGGGTCATGTAGAGGATCATTGCACTGTCCTGTCGGTAAAAGGCACGCCCACTGTGCGCTGCCGCAGGTTTCGCGGGCAAGTCCCAACTGATAGGTCTTGGCAAACAGTCCGGTGGCCCCGCATGACAAGACCGCTCAATCTGACCAACGATCTGGTGAACCGGCTGCCCTGCAGCGTCCCGGACCCCGGTCCGATGGCGCGCGCCGAGGTGCCCGACAGCTATTACCCGGCTGCCGCCGCAAGGATCACCCAAGCTCTGCCCGCCGATGGCCAGCTCTGGATCTTTGCCTTCGGTTCGATCCTGTGGAAACGCCGCTTTGACGTCGCCGAAGAGCGCCCCGCCATGGTGCGCGGCTGGCATCGCAAGTTCTGCCTCGGCCCCGACACCCGCTATCGCGGCAACCCGCAGGCGCCCGGCGTCATGTTGTCGCTTGACCGCGGCGGGCAATGCCGCGGCATGGTGCTGAGGATGCCGCCCGAGGGCCGTGACGCAGCCCTCGATCACCTCTTGCGCCACGAACCGCCCATGCCGCCGGTCTGGGTCCGCGCCATGACGCCGCAGGGCGAGGTCCGCGCCATCGCCTTTGCCACCTCCCGGCAGTTCGAGGGCTATTGCGGCGGGCTTTGCGAAACCGTGGTGGCCGACCGTCTGGCCCGGGCCGTGGGCATGTGGGGCTCGATGGCCGAGTATCTGCGCAACACCGTCTCGCATCTCGAAGCCATGGGCATCCACGACGCCTATCTGTGGCGCATGCAGGCCATGGTGGCCGAGCGTCTGGCCCGGCTGCCAAAAGCCTGACCTCAGGGGCTGTCCGCCCGCAACAGCAAAGTTTGCTGTTTCACCTGCCCGGCGGCGCGTCTATACGGTGCGCGGTTTCATTGCCAAGAGGCATCGGCCGAAAGGGATCGGAATGGCGAATGTGGTGGTCGTGGGCGCCCAGTGGGGCGACGAGGGCAAGGGCAAGATCGTCGACTGGCTGAGCGAGCGTGCCGACATCGTGGCGCGCTTTCAGGGCGGTCACAATGCCGGTCACACGCTGGTCATCGACGGCAAGGTGTACAAGCTCAGCCTGCTGCCCTCGGGCATCGTGCGCGGTGGCAAGCTTTCCGTCATCGGCAACGGCGTGGTGCTGGACCCCTGGCACCTGGTGGTCGAAATCGAAAAGCTGCGCGGTCAGGGCGTCGAGATCAGCCCCGACAACCTGATGATTGCCGAAAACGCCCCGCTGATCCTGCCGATCCACGGTGAGCTGGACCGCGCCCGCGAAAACCAGAACTCGGTCGCCAAGATCGGCACCACCGGCCGCGGCATCGGCCCGGCTTACGAGGACAAGGTCGGCCGCCGCGCCATCCGGGTCGCCGATCTGGCCGACGAGACGACGCTCGAGGCGCGGGTGGACCGCCTGATGGGCCACCATGACGCGCTGCGCCGCGGTCTTGGCATCGAACCCATCGACCGCGAAAGCCTGCTCGACCAGTTGCGCGCGATTGCCCCGCAGGTCCTGCCCTATGCCAAGCCGGTGTGGAAGGTGCTGAACGAGGCGCGGCGCGCCGGCAAGCGCATCCTGTTCGAAGGCGCGCAAGGTGCCCTTCTGGACATCGACTTTGGCACTTATCCCTTTGTGACCTCGTCCAACGTCATCGCGGGGCAAGCCGCCACCGGCACTGGCATGGGGCCGGGGGCCATCGATTTCGTCCTTGGCATTGTCAAGGCCTATACCACCCGCGTCGGTGAAGGCCCGTTCCCGGCCGAACTGAAGGATGACGACGGCGAGCGTCTGGGCGCACGGGGCCATGAATTCGGCACCGTCACCGGCCGCAAGCGCCGCTGTGGCTGGTTCGACGCGGTTCTGGTGCGCCAGACCTGCGCCACCTCTGGCGTGTCGGGCATCGCGCTGACCAAGCTTGATGTCCTCGACGGCTTCAAGACGCTGAAGATCTGCGTTGGCTATGACCTTGACGGCACGCGGCTTGACTATCTGCCGACCGCCGCCGACAGCCAAGCCCGCTGTAAACCGATCTACGAGGAACTGGAAGGCTGGGACGACAACACCGCCGGCGCGCGGTCGTGGGCGCAACTGCCGGGTGCCGCCATCAAATACGTCCGACGCATCGAGGAGTTGATCCAGTGCCCGGTCGCCCTGTTGTCCACCTCGCCCGAGCGTGACGATACCATCCTCGTCACCGACCCCTTCGCGGACTAAAGCATGGCCCTGAGCTACAAGACCCGCCGCCGTCTGGCCCTGCTGATCCTGATCGTGGGTCTGCCGGTCTATATCGTGGTGGCGGTGAATGTGGTTGATCTGTTTGACCGGCCCTCGGTTCTGGTGGAACTGGCGATCTATTTCGGCCTCGGGGTCTTGTGGATCCTGCCGCTGCGGGCGGTGTTTCTGGGCATCGGCCAGCCTGATCCCGATCAATCTGATCCAGATAAATGATCAGGCGGCGGGTTTGACCCCACCGCCTGACTGACGGGCCTGTGGCAGCAGCAGTTCGCGCCCCCGCGCAAACCGCGCCTAGCCCGCGATACGTTTTGCCTCGGTCAGGATCGGAGAGGTTTCCGACAGCGCGAACTGACCGCGCACCGATTTCTGGATACGACCGTCGCGCAGCAGCTTGCCAAAGCCGCGCAAGCCCTCTTCACGGTTCAGCTCGGCCCTTTCCGGCATGCTCGAGATCTGCTCGAACAACAGCGGGCGGCTAAAGCTTGGGCGGTCCAGCACCAGCGTGCAATAGGCGCCCGCCGCTTCGAGCAGCTCGGCAATCGAGGTTGCACCAAGAGTTTCGGCGAACTCGGCAAAGCTCTGCTTGTTGCCGTCGGCAAAGATGTTGCCAGCGGAGGCGGAGGCCATTTCGTGGTCCTCGTCGTCCGCCATCTCGGTCGACACGGCCTGCGCCAGACCACCGGAGCTTGCGCCAACCCGGCGCGGACGAACCGGCATCACGGGGGCGGCTTGGGCAGCCGGGGGTGCCGACGCGACAATCTGCGGCACCGGGCGGTTGGCGTCCGCCACAGCATCACGCTTGCGGTCGATGCGCTGGGCCGAGACCAGCACCAGCGGTGCGGGGCGGTCGGTGGTGGCCAGCGGTGCGGTGGTTGGCCGCACGGCCTGATTGAGGTCCTTGCGGTAGGGGTCCATCTTGACCTCCACCCCTTCGGCCTGCGCCCGTGGGTTCTTGCGACGATCGGCAACCGTCGCCAGCACAGCCGCCTTGAGATGGGCGATGGCCGAACGGCGGCGCTTGATCTCGGGGACTTCCAGTTCCGAATTGGTATGGGCCAACAGCCGGTCAACCGCAGCGTCATCCGCCGCACCCAGCCTGTTTCCATTGGCGTTTTCAGAGCCGGCGGGCTTTGTGTCAGCGGCTGTGTCTGACGGGTCAGCGTCCGGCTCGGCTTTGACGGAAACCGTCTCGTTCGCCGCTGCGACCGGTGCAATCTCGGCTGCAAGCGCATTCAGCGTGTTTTGCAGGTCGGCCTCGGCCTCGGGGCTCAGCGTCGCGGCGGCGGGCTGATCGGACGCCGCCCTCTTGTCCATGCGGCGGATCTTGATGACCCGGGCACGGGCACGCTCGATCTTTTCCGAGACGACCGGGGCGTCGGGCGACACCTCGATTGCCGGCTGCTGGTCATCGTCGTGCGAAAGCTCCGCAACGGGCTGATCGGCAACGGCGATCCCTTCGACCTCTTCGACGGTCGCGATCTCTTCGACCGGGGCGGCAGCCTCGGCGGGCAGATAGGCCGCATCGTCGATAAGCGGGGATTGGTCGTCCAGCGCTGACAGGTCATCCAGATCAGATTGATCGGCAACTTGGGCCGGCATGTCGAACTGCGCAAGGTCGGTCAGATCGTCGATGACATCCTCGGGCATCGCGTCGCCGCTGTCGGTGGCGGCCTGTGCCGCAGCGTCCGCGGTTGCCTCGGAGGCGCTGGCCATGTCCTCGGCAAGCTGATCGTCATGGCCGATCAGTCCGGCCAGCGTTTCACGCAGGCTGTCGGACACGTCTTCGGCTGCAACCGGGGCCGCAACGGCCTGCGGTTCGGCCGGGGCGCCGGACTGACCGAGCGAGGCGATCAGATCCTCGTCCGCTTGCGATTCGTCGGCAAAATCCTCGGTCTCTGTTGCTGCAGGAGCAACGGCGACCGGAGCCTCGACCGGAATTTCGACTGCCGCAGCAGGTGTGACTGGCGGTGCGACGGGTGCGACCGGTGCCGGTTCGGCGGGTTTGAACGCCGTCTCGGCGTCCTGATCCTCGGCATAGGCCTCGACATCGGCAAAGCGGCTGCTGATGTCGCCAAGCGTCGCCGCCGGGGCAGGAGCCAGGATCTGCGCCTGAGCGGCCCGCAGCCGGGACAACCGCGCCGCAGCACTTTCCGCCGCCGGGGCGGCTTCGGCAACGCTTGCAACACTGGGGGCCACGCCGGGGGCAAAAACCGGAGCCTGCGTCTGCATCCCGGGCATCGTCACCCGTGGCATCGGCGCCTCTTCGGCCCGCAAAAGCACACCGTTGTCGCCGACCTGCGCCTCGACCCGGCGATTTATCTCGCGCTCGGCGATCTTGTGCAGCATCGCGGCGTCAGGGGTAGCCGGTTCCGCACCAAAATAGCGGTCATCGGCAGCGAGATCGCGGAAATACTCCGCAATCGCCCGCATGGTGTTGAATGGATCGTCGAACCCCTCCAGTGTGCAGGAGAAGGTTCCATAGGAAACTGTTAGAATCTTACTTGCACCGATCATCGGATGCTCGCTTTCTGCCAAACTCGATACGGGTCACCTTGCAGGGGCGATTGTTCGAATCCGTGGACAAAACGGGGTGATTTGAAGGATTGATTGTGTCCCCGGAACTCATGGATTGCCGCAATTGAGAGAACAGTATCCGCATGAATGAGGCCTTTGTCCAATCAACTGCTGGGGTAACCCTTGCCGGTGGGGGTGGGTTTTCGCTTAAATTGTTAGACATTGCCCGCAAAGCGGCCCCAAAGGTCGTGGCGGCGGATGGCGGGGCGGACCGGCTTCTGGCTTTGGGTTGCGATCCCGAGGCGGTGATCGGCGACCTCGATTCGATTTCAACCAAGGCAAAGGCGCATCTCAAGGGCAGGTTGTTTCCGATTCGCGAACAGGCTACCACCGATTTCGACAAGGCCCTGCGCTCGATTTCGGCGCCGTTCGTGCTGGGGATCGGGTTTACCGGGGCGCGGCTGGATCACACCCTCGCCGCGCTGAACGGGCTGACCAGCCACCCGGACAAACGCTGCTTTCTGCTGGGGTCGCGCGATGTGATCTTTCTGGCCCCGCGCGAGATGGAGCTGCGCTTGCCGTTGGGCTCGCGGCTGTCGCTGTTTCCCATGGGGCCGGTTCAGGGCGAAAGCGAGGGGCTGCGCTGGCCGCTTCAGGGCCTGCGCTTTGCACCCGCAGCCCTGATCGCCACCTCGAACGAGGTCACCGCACCGCTGGTGCGCCTGCGCTTTGATGCCGACCTGATGCTGGTCATATTGCCTCGTTCGGCAATGGCGAGGGCATTGGATGCTTTTGGCCTGAGCGGTGTTCGTGGCGGATGATGTAAAGCCCTGATCCCACGATCAGCACGATCCCGGCCCAGGTCAGCGCATTGGGGAAATCGCCCCAGATCGCAAAGCCCAGGAAAACCGCCATCGGCAGCTCAAGGTAATGCAGCGGTGCAAGGGTCGAGGCCGGGGCATATTTCATCGCGACCGTCATGCTCAGATGGCTGACCGCTGCCCAGAAGCCGACGCCGAACAGCCACAGCCAGTTCAGCGCATCCGGCATCACCGGGTCGAACTCGGCCAACCCGCTGCCGTTTGCCAGCCACAGGATCGGCAGGCACAGCACGCTGCCCGCAATCGAGGTGTGGAGCTGCATCGTCACCGGATGGACCCGGTTCGACATGGCTTGGGTGGCCATTTCATAGAACGAAAACGACAGCGCACAGCCCAGCGGGAACAGCGCCACCAGCCCGTAATTGTTCAGCGACGGCTGGATCACCAGCAGCGCACCGGCAAACCCCACAGCCGAGGCATAGATCCGCCGCGCGCCGATGGGATTGTCGAAAATCGCCCAGCCCAGAAACATCAGCATGAAGGGCATGACAAAGACGATGGCGATGGCGTCGGCAATCGGCATGTACTGGACCGAGGCCACGAAACAATAGGTCGACAGCATCAGGCAGAACGCCCGCGCCGCCAGAAGCAAAAGATCCCGCCCGCTCGCCGCCCACGGCACCCGCATCAGCACGATGACCGGCAACATGCACAGGCCCTGAAACACAAAGCGCGCGGCGGTGATCTGGCCGACCGGAATGGCCTCTGTCGCCAGTTTGGATGAGGCGTCCAGCAGCGGCGCCAGAATGCAGAACCCCACCATCAGCAGGACGCCGCGCGACGTGCCTTTAGTTCTCAGCAATTTGGCACGTTCACGGCCAGCCCGCCCAGCGAGGTTTCCTTGTATTTCTCGTGCATGTCCCGCCCCGTTTGCCGCATCGTCTCGATGCAGACGTCCAAGGACACAAGATGCACCCCGTCGCCGCGCAGCGCAAGCGACGCGGCCGAGACGGCCTTGATCGCGCCCAAGCCGTTGCGCTCGATGCAAGGCACCTGCACCAGCCCTTTGACCGGGTCGCAGGTCATGCCCAGATGATGCTCCAGCGCGATCTCGGCGGCGTTCTCGATCTGCTCGGGGCTGCCGCCTGACACGGCGGCAAAGCCCGCGGCGGCCATGGCGGCGGCGGACCCCACCTCGGCCTGACAGCCGCATTCCGCGCCCGAAATGCTGGCGTTGTGCTTGCACAAGCCCCCGATGGCGGCGGCGGTCAGCAGAAACTCCCCGATCCGCGAGGTCTGCGCGCCGGGCACATGGTCGAGGTAGTAGCGCAGCACCGCCGGCAGCACCCCCGCCGCCCCGTTGGTCGGCGCGGTGACGACCTGCCCGCCGGCGGCGTTTTCCTCGTTCACCGCCATGGCATAAAGCCCCATCCAGTCGTTGATGGTGTGCGGCGCCGTCATGTTCAGCCCGCGCTCTGCCATCAGCGCGTCATGGATGCCCTTGGCCCGGCGCCGCACCTTCAGGCCCCCCGGCAG
>JANMCI010000382.1:0-5571 GCA_031361245.1 Rhodobacterales bacterium | reverse complement strand
CAGGCAGCGCTCGCCAAGTCCGGCCGGCGGATCACCATTGTCGGGGCGACCTCAGGCGACACCGGTTCGGCCGCAATGGAGGCGTTCCGGGGGCTGGCCAATGTCGACCTGTTCATCCTGTACCCGCATGGCCGGGTGTCGAGTGTGCAAAGGCGGCAGATGACGACCCCGTCCGAGGCGAATGTCCATGCCATTGCGATGGACGGCGATTTCGACGACTGTCAGGCGCGGGTGAAGGACATGTTCAACGACCTTGCTTTCCGCGACGAGGTGCGGCTGGCTGGGGTCAACTCGATCAACTGGGCGCGGGTGCTCGCGCAGGTTGTGTATTACTTCAGCTCGGCCGTTTCACTGGGCGCGCCGCATCGAGCGGTTTCCTTCACGGTTCCCACCGGCAATTTCGGCGACATTTTTGCTGGCTATATTGCCCGACAGATGGGGCTGCCGATAGCGCAGCTGGTGATCGCCACCAACCAGAATGACATTCTGGACCGGGCGATGCGGTCGGGCGACTATATGACGGACGGGGTCAAGCCATCGATCAGTCCGTCGATGGATATTCAGGTCAGCTCCAACTTCGAGCGGGTGCTGTTTGACGCCTATGGCCGGGATGGCAGGGCGGTTGCGTCCCTGATGGGGGAGTTGAAGGCGGGCGGGTTCAAGATCTCGCAAGGGGCGCTGGGCATGTTGCGCGATACCTTTGCCTCGGGCCGCTGTTCGGAGGAGGAGACGCGGGCCACGATCGAACGGGTGTTCAAGGCGACAGGCGAAGTTCTGTGCCCGCATTCCGCCGTGGGCGTCAAGGTGGCGGAGGAGCATCTGGGTGCAGCGCCGATGATCACGCTGGCCACCGCGCATCCGGCCAAGTTCCCCGATGCGGTGGAGGCGGTAATCGGCGTCAGGCCCGCTTTGCCGCCGCGCATGGCGGACTTGTTTGACCGCCCCGAGCGTGTGACAAGGGCTGCCAATGATCTGGGGGCGCTGCAGGCCCTTGTGCGGGGAAGGATCGCGCATTGACCACACGACTGACGACGCTGCCGAACGGGTTGCGAATTGTGACCGAACACATGCCCGGACTGAAAAGCGCCAGCGCTGGGATCTGGGTCTTGGCGGGCGGGCGGCATGAGCGGGCGGAACAGAATGGCATCGCCCATTTCCTGGAGCACATGGCCTTCAAAGGCACCAAGCGCCGCACCGCGTTGCAGATAGCCGAAGAGATCGAGGATGTCGGCGGCTATATCAACGCCTACACCAGCCGCGAAATGACGGCCTACTACGCTCGGGTTCTGGAAAGCGATGTGGCGTTGGCCTTGGACGTCATTGGCGACATCGTGCTGAACCCGGCCTTTGACAAGCGTGAGATCGAGGTTGAACGCCATGTGATCCTGCAGGAAATCGGGCAGGCGCTGGACACGCCCGATGACATCGTCTTTGATTGGTTGCAGGAAGTGTCCTACCCCGATCAGCCCTTTGGCCGCACCATCCTTGGGCCAGAAGAGCGGGTGAGCGCATTTTCCCGTGCCGATCTGCAGGGGTTCGTCAAGGAGAACTACGGCCCCGCCCAGATGATCCTGGCGGCGGCAGGCGGGGTGGACCACGACGCCATCGTGGCACAGGCCGAGGCAATCTTCGGATCGCTGAAGACAAGGGCGCAAAAAGCCTTTGAACCTGCGAGCTTCAAGGGCACCGAGCGGCGGGAAGTGAAGGAGCTGGAGCAAGTCCACTTCGCCATGGCGTTTGATGCGCCGGGCTATCGGCACCCGGATGTCTATACCGCGCAGGTTTATGCCATGACGATGGGTGGCGGCATGTCGTCGCGTCTGTTCCAGAAGATCCGCGAAGAGCGGGGACTGTGCTACTCGATCTTTGCCCAGTCCGGGGCTTATGAAGATGCAGGTCAGATCACGCTCTACGCTGGCACGTCCGCCGAAGAAATCGGTGCGCTGACCGACCTGACTGTGGACGAGTTGAAACGGGCCGCCGATGACATGTCGGAGGCCGAGGTGAACCGGGCGCGGACCCAGATCAAGGCGGGAATGCTGATGGGGCTGGAAAGCCCCTCGGCCCGTGCCGAACGTCTTGCGCGGTTGCTGGCGATCTATGGCCGGGTGCCCGAGGTCGAAGAGGCAGTGGCAAAGATCGACGCTGTCAGCACCGCCGATGTGCGCCGCTATGCGGGGGAGCTGACCGAAAGCGGTGCGGCACTGGCGCTTTATGGTCCGGTCGAGGCGGCGCCGACACTGGACGACATCCGGGCGAGGTTGCGCGGCTGATGCTGGGGCTGCACCGCAAGCCAAGGATCGAGACCGAGCGGATGACCCTGCGACTGCCCGCACATCAGGATTTTCGGGCCTGGGCGCATCTGCGCGACGTCTCGACCGAGCATCTGACCCAGTGGGAACCGGTTCGCGCCGCTGACCATCTGACTCGCAAGGCGTTTACCAACCGGGTCTATTGGGCGGCACGCGCCGAAGTGCAGGGCACGGCGTTGCCGCTATTGCTGATCCGGCGCGAGGACAAGCAGGTACTGGGCGCCATTACGCTTGACAATATTCGCCGCGGGCCGGTGCAGGCCGGAACGCTCGGCTACTGGATCGGGGGTCCCTTTGCGCGTCAGGGCTATATGCGCGAAGCCATTCTGGCGGTGGTCCATCACGCGTTTCAGGCCATGGACCTGAGCCGGATCGAAGCCGCCTGCCTGCCCGAAAACGCAGCGTCGCGCGGGGCGCTCGAGAAATGCGGCTTCAAATACGAAGGCGTGGCCCAAAGCTATCTGCAGATCAGCGGGCGGTGGCGCAACCATGTGCTGTATGCCAACCTGAGGCACGATCGCAGGGGACGCACCGAGGTCGGCTGACGGCAGCGCGATCAGGACGCCAGCAGCGACCGTTTCATGGACGCCGGTCGCACGGATCGGGTAGCCTTCATCAAAGCGATGACCTCTCCCTCCTAATCCGGAGCAATCCGCGATTGCAGGCTGGCACAATCGCCCGGTTTCAGGCACGATGCGCCATGACTGGCCCGGGCGAACCGTTGCCGGCAAAGCGCCCGCGCTTCTCTGCGGGTAGGGAGCCAAAGTGGCCGATATCAAGATACTGTTGCTGCGTGGGGTGAATGTCGCGGGGGCCAATCGGCTGCCTATGGCAGAGTTTCGCGAGATGCTGGCCGAGTTCGGGCTGAAGAACGTCGACACCCATGTGCAAAGTGGCAACGCCGTCTTCCATGATTCTGGCGTCGTGGGGCTGGAGGGCAAGATCGGGGCGGCGATGCTGTTGCGGTTCGGCTTCAAGCCGGCGCTGTTCATCATGGGGCTTGACGTCTATCGCGCCATTCTGGCCGCCAACCCCTACAAGGCGGCCGGTTCCGTTGACGGAACGAAAGTCCACATCATCTTTCTGGCCGCACCGGCGACCGGGGTTGACCTTGCCGGGTTGCGCGCTCAGGCGAGCGAGGGCGAGCAGGTTACCCTGACCGACAAGGCGCTTTATCTGCACACGCCGGCTGGCTATGGTCGTTCGGTTCTGGCCGAAAAACTGCCGCGCTACGTCACGGTGCCGCACACCGCGCGCAGCCAGCGCTCGGCCGAGTCGATCCTGGCCCTGGCGACCGCTTTGCCGGTGGCCTGACGATGCGATGGCTCTTTGGCCTGATCCTGGTGCTGATGACAGCGCCGGGATGGGCCGAGGGGCGCATTCCCTCTGACTGCATCGCTTTGGCCGGGGCCGAGCCCAGTGTCGTGCCGGTGGATTTCACGCTGACCGACGCGCAGGTCCGCATCCGCTTTCTGCAGCACGCCTCCTTTGCCATAGAAAGCAAGAGCCTGCTGGCAATCACCGACTATACCGGCGTGATTGGCGGCGTCGATGTCGTTCCGGACATCGTGACCATGAACAATGCCCATGACACCCATTTCACCGACACTCCTGACCCGCGCATTCCGCTGGTCTTGCGCGGCTGGGGGACTGCAGGCCGGGCGGCAGAGTTCGACATTGATCTGGGCGAGATGCGGGTCAGGAATGTGACGACGGACCTGCGCGGACCGTTTGGCGAGGGGGCGAGGAAAAACGGCAACTCGATCTTCATTTTCGAGGTTGCGGGTCTGTGCATAGGACACCTGAGCCACCTGCACCAGATCCCGACGCCAGCGCAATACGCTGCAATCGGGCGGCTGGATGTGGTGATGGTGCCGGTGGACGGCGCTTTCACGATGGATGTGAGCGACATGGCCGACATCGTGCGCCACCTGAATGCCCGGGTGGTGTTGCCGATGCACTGGTTCTCAGAGGAGGGTCTGGCGCGGTTTCTGGTGCAACTGAAGGACGACCACACGATCGTTGTACCCGAAAGCGCCGAAATCGTGCTTTCCCGCGACAAGCTGCCGGTGCGGCCTGAAGTCGTCGTTTTGACGCCCGAGCTTTTTCCTTGATGGGCCGGTTGGCTGGCAAGTCCTGAAACGAATTGGATTTGTCCTGAATTTGTGGGAATGGAGGGCAGAGGTGCGACATGCTGAGCCCGGCCGATCCGACGTTTCTGAACTCGCTTGCCGAAAAGCTGCCGACAGGCACGCTGCGGCCCGCTGAGCCGCGCTATCTGGAAGAGCCGCGCGGGCGCTGGCACGGAATTGCCGGCGCCGTGGCCTGCCCGGCATCGACCGCAGAGGTGGCCCTGATCGTCAAAGCTTGCGCGGCTGCGCGGGTGGGCATTGTCCCATGGGGCGGCGGCACGGGGCTTGTTGGCGGACAGATCATGACCGAAGGGCCATTGCCGCTGGTTTTGTCGCTGGAGCGGATGAACCGGCTGCGTGGGGTATTTCCGGACGAGAATGTGCTTTTGGCCGAAGCAGGCATGATCCTGTCGGACGTGCATAACGCTGCGCAAGCAGTGGACCGGATCTTTCCGTTGACGCTGGCCTCACAGGGCTCTTGCCGGATCGGCGGCAACTTGTCGGCCAACGCGGGCGGGACTGGCGTCCTGCGCTATGGCAATGCGCGCGATCTGTGTCTGGGTCTGGAAGCCGTCATGCCCGATGGCTCGGTCTGGAATGGGTTGAAGCGGTTGAGGAAAGACAACACAGGTTACGATCTGCGCGGTCTGCTGATCGGGGCCGAAGGCACGCTGGGCGTGGTCACGGCGGCAAGCCTGCGGCTGTTCCCGCGGCCCGTGTCCGAGGGGGCGGCCTTGCTGGTGGTGCCGGGTCCGGCGGCGGCGCTGCGCCTTTTGGCGATGGCGAGCGCGCGGTTCGGCGCCTCCATTTCAGCGTTCGAACTGATCTCCGGCGTCGGGCTGGAGTTTTTGGCCGAAACCATGCCGCAAGTGCGCTTGCCCTTTGCAGCGGTCCCGGATTGGATGGTTCTCATTGATCTGGGCGTTGGGGAAGGAGCCTCACCGCAGGACATGCTTGAAGCCCTGTTTGCGGCGGCCTTGCCTGAGGGATTGGTCAACGACGGTCTGGTGGCACAATCGGCCGGGCAACGGCTGGCATTCTGGGAATTGCGCGAGACGATCCCGCTGGCAAACCGGGCGATCGGGGCGGTGTCGTCGCATGACATCTCGTTGCCGCTGGGCGAAGTG
>JANMCI010000362.1:0-4352 GCA_031361245.1 Rhodobacterales bacterium | reverse complement strand
GCCCCGATCCGGCGGCGCTTTCCCGGTGTGGCGCTGCTTTTGGGTCTGCAGGACGAGGCCGCCCAAGCCGACAAGACGCCGTGGTGGCTGATGCTGCTGAGGATGGCGGCGATTGCGCTGCTGATCCTGGGTTTTGCCGGGCCGGTCCTGAACCCGACGGCGCGCGAGGCCACGACCAAGCCGCTGCTGATCCTGTTCGACGGAGGCTGGGCCGAGGCGCAGGACTGGGCGCGGCGGGTCACGCAGGCCGCCGATCTGGTGGCTCAGGCCAGCCGGGACGGGCGGGCGGTTGCGGTGGTGCGGTTGAGCGATGCGCCGCACGAGGTCGGGTTTCAGGCGGCGGACGTTGCTGCGGGCCGCGTGCAGGTCTTGCAACCTCAGCCGTGGTTCCCCGACTATGCCAACTGGCGGAAGAGGCTGAACATAGGGGATTTCGACAGCTACTGGCTGTCGGACGGGGTCGAGCATCCGGGCCGCGCCGATCTGCTGGCCGATCTGGGGCAGCATGGCACAGTCACGGTGTTTCAAGCGCCCCGACCGCTTTTGGCGCTGCGCCGGCCGAACTTTGAAGAGGGGGCGGTGCAGATCGTCGCCCTGCGGCTGGACGGCGCGGTCGCTGCCGAGGCCGAATTGATTGCCAAGGGGCCAGATCCCTCGGGCATCATCCGCGAGCTGGCAAAGGGCAAGATCAGTTTTGCGGCGGGTGAGGTCGAGGCCAAGCTGGCGCTGGTTCTGCCGCCGGAACTGCGCAACCGCATCACCCGCTTTGAGCTGACCGGGCAGCGCACGGCGGGGTCGGTCAGTCTGACGGATGACAGCCTAAAGCGGCGCAAGGTGGCGATCGTGGCCGAAGGCGGCGACCGCGAGGGGCTGCAGCTTTTGTCAAACGCCCATTACCTGCGGCAAGCGCTGGAACCCATGGCCGAACTGATCGAGGGTGGGCTTGGCGATGTCCTGCCTGCCAATCCCGACGTGATCGTTCTGGCCGATGTCGCCCGCCTGACCCAGACCGAAACGGACGGAGTGCTGGCCTGGACGGAGAAGGGCGGGCTCTTGTTGCGCTTTGCCGGGCCGCGCCTTGCCGCCAGCGACATCGGCCGCATCGAGGAGGACCCGTTGATGCCGGTCCGGCTGCGCGAAGGGGGCCGCACGGTGGGCGGCGCGATGAGTTGGGACGATCCCAAGACGCTGGCGCCGTTTCCGGAATTCTCGCCCTTTCACGGGCTGACAGTGCCGGGCGACGTCACGGTCACCTCGCAAGTTCTGTCGCAGCCTGATCCGGACCTCGCCTCTCGTACCATTGCGGCTCTGGCTGACGGCACACCTTTGGTCACACGCAAAGTCGTGGGGCAGGGGCAGGTCGTGCTGTTCCATGTGACCGCCAATGCCGACTGGTCCAATCTGCCGCTGTCGGGCCTGTTCGTGGGGATGCTGGAGCGTCTTGCCGTCTCGACCCGCCCGGCCGTGCCCGATCTTGCCGATCTGTCGGGTCAAACCTGGGTGCCCGAGCTTGTGCTGGACGGATTTGGCAAGGAGACCCGCGCCGATGAGGTCGCCGGTGTGGACGGCGAAGTGCTGGCCAAGGGCCTTCAGGCCGGGCCGAACGGCGCTTTGCCACCGGGATTGTACACCGGGGCCGAGCGGCGGGTTGCGCTGAACGCGGTGGGGGTCGCCACACAGCTGATCCCGCAAATCTGGCCGGAGGGCACGCGGATCGAGGGGCCGACCGGGCTGGCCGAGCAGAACCTGAAGGGTGCGGCATTGGGGTTGGCGTTGGCGCTGCTGAGCCTGGACATTCTGGCGGCCCTGCTGGTGTCGGGCCGGCTGTGGCGCGTGGCGGCGGTTCTGCTTGCGCTGGCGTTGCTGCCTGCTGCACCGAACCCGGTGCAGGCGCAAAGCCTGGACGAACAGGCGATTGCGGCGACGGAGGGCGTCGTTCTGGCCTATGTTCAAACCGGTGATCCCGCGGTTGATGCAACCTCGAAAGCGGGCCTTCAGGGCCTGTCAGAGCAGCTTTTCAACCGCACGGCGGTCGAGCCGCTGCCCCCTGTCGCGGTGAATGTGGACAAGGACGAGCTGGCATTTTTCCCGTTCCTGTATTGGCCGGTCGTGGCCGACGCCGAAGTGCCCTCATCTGCTACCTATGGCAAGCTGAACCGTTTTCTGCGCACGGGTGGCATGATCCTGTTCGACACAAGGGACGGCGATGTTGCCGGCGCAAACGGGGCGTCGCCCGAGGCGCAGGCCTTGCAGCGCATTGCCAGCGGGTTGGACATCCCGCCGCTGGAGCCGATTTCCGAGGACCATGTGCTGACCCGCAGCTTTTACCTGTTGCAGGAATTCCCCGGACGCTTTGCCGGTGGCGGGATCTGGGTCGAAGCCCCGCCGCCCGATGCCGCCCTGATCGAGGGCATGCCGTTTCGCAACCTCAACGACGGGGTGACGCCGGTGGTCATTGGCGGCAACGACTGGGCAAGCGCCTGGGCGGTCGATGAAAACGGCATGGCGATGTTCCCGGTCGGACGCGGCTATGCCGGTGAGCAACAGCGCGAATATGCTTACCGCTTTGGCGTCAACCTCATCATGTATGTGCTGACAGGCAACTACAAATCCGATCAGGTTCATGTTCCGGCTCTGCTGGAAAGGCTGGGCGAATGAGCCAGACGGTCATCTTTGATCCGCTGGTGCCGCTGCCATTTCTATGGGCACTTGCGGCGTTGGCCGTGGCACTGCTGGCGTTCGCCGTGTGGCGTCGATTGTCGGGCTGGGCGCTGCGGGCGCTTGCCGCTGGGTTTCTGCTGGCAGCCCTCGCCGGCCCCAACCTGCAGGAAGAAAGCCGCAAGCCCTTGAGCGATATCGTTCTTCTGGTGGCAGACGAAAGTGCAAGTCAGGGCTTGAGCGACCGGCCCGATCAGACCTCGGCCGCGGTCGAGGCGATCAAGCGGCAAATCGCAGCCCTGCCCAATACCGAGCTGCGCATCGTGCCCGTGGGCGACGGTGCAGACAATGCCGGAACGCTGGCCATGACGGCGCTGGCCGATGCCCTTGCGCAGGAACCGCGGGCACGGGTCGCCGGGGCCATTCTGCTGACTGACGGGCAGGTCCATGATCTGGGCCTTGCCCCGGCGCTGCCCGCGCCCTTTTCGGTGCTGTTGACCGGGCATTCCACTGACTGGGACCGCCGTCTGATCGTCAAGACCGCCCCGGCCTTTGCCATCATGGGCGAGCGGGCCACGGTCACGCTCAGGATCGAGGATCAGGGGCAGGTGCCCAAGACAGTCGGCGGGACGGTCGATCTGACCATGACGCTGGACGCGGAAGCGCCGGTGACCGTCAAGGTGCCGGTCGGGCAGGACATCGACCTGCCGATCCAGCTGCTTCATGCCGGGATCAACGTGATGCAGCTGTCGGTCAGCGCCGAGGATGGCGAACTGACCGACCGCAACAACGCCGCTGTGGTGCAGATCAATGGTGTGCGCGACCGGCTGCGCGTGCTCTTGGTGTCGGGCGAGCCTCATCCGGGGGAACGGGTCTGGCGCAACCTGCTGAAATCCGACCCTTCGGTTGACCTCGTCCATTTCACCATTCTGCGCCCGCCGGAAAAGCAGGACGGCATTCCGGTGTCCGAGTTGTCGCTGATCGCCTTTCCGACCAAGGAGCTGTTCGTCGACAAGATCAAGGATTTCGACCTGATCATCTTTGACCGCTACCGGATGCGGGGCATCTTGCCGATGAGCTATCTCGACAATGTGGTGGACTATGTGAAGGGTGGCGGCACGGTTCTGGTGGCCGCAGGCCCCGAGTTTGGCGAGGTCGACAGCCTGTGGCGAAGCCCGCTGGCCGAGATCCTGCCGGTCGAGCCGACCTCCCAGATCATCGAACAGGGCTTTCGCCCGGTGGTGACCGACCTTGGCAAGCGCCATCCGGTGACCGAGGGGCTGGACGAGGCGGCACCCAAGGGTGGTTGGGGGCGCTGGTTCCGGTTGATGGAGGTTGTCACCCGGTCGGGGCAAGTGGTGATGTCCGGCCCCGGCGACCGGCCGCTTCTGGTGTTGGACCGGGTGGAAAAGGGCCGTGTTGCGGTGCTGGCCTCGGATCAGGCCTGGCTTTGGGGGCGGGGATACGAGGGTGGCGGGCCGCTTCTGGAACTGCTGCGACGGCTGGCCCACTGGATGCTGAAAGAGCCGGATCTGGAAGAAGAGAACCTGACGGCGACTGCCGCCGGACAGGTTGTGACCTTTTCGCGGCGGACCATTCTGGAGGTCGCGCCGCCGGATTTGCAGATCACCGGGCCGGATGGCAGCGTCACCACCCTTGCCCTGCCCATGGTCAGTCCCGGCAAATATCAGGCC
>JANMCI010000297.1:0-8356 GCA_031361245.1 Rhodobacterales bacterium | reverse complement strand
AAGGGGCATCTGGCGTTCGGCATGTATCTTGATGCGGTTCATCGCGGCCTTGACAGCTCCGTTCACCCGGGCGCGGTGTTCGCGCATCACCCGACCGGCAAGGCCGGTGGCGGTCAGCTCGCCGGAATAGGTCAGGCGGGTGTGCCCGTCATGGCGTTGCAGCTGCAGGTTCAGTTCCAGATCGACCTTGCCGCCGATCAGATTGCCGGCATGCGCCGTCAGAACGTGGTCGCTGCCGTTGCCCGTCGGCGTCAGGGTCATCTTGCCGGGCAGGTTGAGCTTGATCGGCCCGATGCTTTTGGTGACCAGAAAATCGTAGTCGCCCTGAGCGGTCATCTCCATGGTGGACCCTTCGGGCAACAGATGTGACAGGGTCGTCACATCCCGCATGGCGGACAGCAGAATATCCGGGGGGCAGGTGGTGCGGATCAGGCCGCTGATTTCCATGGCGGTCTCCTTGGAACATGAACCACTCTGTTAGCCAACGAGGGGCTGCGGTGCAAGTGGGGCGGCAAGGAAGGGTCAGCTTCATTCGTGGAAAATGGACCACCGCCCAGCGTAATGAAGGCAAGGCAAGGGGAATGGGTCCAGCTGAGCGGCGCTTTCAGATAGAGCGTTGAAAAGGCGGTAAAAGTCAGGAGACCAATCACCTCTTGAACCGTCTTGAGCCGGGTAGCCGAAAAGGTGCCGTGGCCAAAGCGGGTGGCGGGAAGCTGCAGGACATCGTCAAAGAGGGCAACTCCCCCGGAGACGAGGATGACCACTGCAAGCGGGACCTTCATGAGCTGCAGATGACCAGACCATGCGAAGGTCATGAAGATGTTGGACAGGGTCAGAAGGCGGATGGTCAGGGCGGGGACGGGCAGCGTGGGCATGACACCCTGCATTGAGCGAATTTGCCCGGTGATCGTCCGGCGGACGGGCTTTGAACACTGCGACGTTTGGTGCCGTTCTTTTCGCTTTATGCTGGTTGGAGGCGTCACTATGGTGATGAAAAAGATCGGGGGGACGGCATTGATGGATGTCTTGCAAGAGCTTGAAAGGCGGCGTGAAACCGCGCGGGCCGGGGGTGGCGCGCGCCGGGTCGAGGCGCAGCATGCCAAGGGCAAGCTGACCGCACGCGAACGGGTGGAGTTGCTGCTGGACGAAGGCAGCTTTGAAGAATTCGACATGTTCGTGGCCCATCGCAGCACCGATTTCGGAATGGAGGCCGACCGTCCTTCGGGCGACGGCGTTGTCACCGGCTGGGGCACGGTGAACGGGCGGCTGGTGTATATCTACGCCCAGGACTTCACCGTCTTTGGCGGATCTCTGAGCGAGACCCATGCCAAGAAGATCTGCAAGATCATGGACATGGCCATTCAGAATGGCGCGCCGGTGATCGGCATTGCCGACAGCGGCGGCGCGCGCATTCAGGAAGGGGTGGCTTCGCTGGCCGGTTATGCCGAGGTGTTTCAACGCAACATCATGGCCTCGGGCGTGGTGCCGCAGATCAGCCTGATCATGGGGCCTTGCGCGGGCGGGGCCGTCTATTCGCCGGCGATGACGGACTTCATCTTTATGGTGAAGGAGTCCTCCTACATGTTCGTGACCGGGCCCGATGTGGTCAAGACGGTGACCAATGAGGTGGTGACGGCGGAAGAGCTGGGTGGGGCGGCCACGCACACAAAGCGGTCTTCTGTCGCCGATGGCGCCTATGAGAACGATGTCGAGATGCTGTCCGAAGCGCGGCGGCTGTTTGATTTCCTGCCGCTGAACAATCGCCAGAAGGCACCTGTCCGCCCGTTCTTTGACGATCCGGCACGCATCGAGATGTCGCTGGACACGCTGATCCCGGACAATCCCAACCAGCCCTATGACATGAAGGAACTGGTGACCAAGGTCGCGGATGAGGGCGATTTCTTTGAGATCCAGCGTGATTTCGCGGCCAACATCGTGACCGGCTTCATCCGCGTCGAAGGGCAGACGGTCGGCGTGGTGGCCAACCAGCCGATGGTGCTGGCCGGATGCCTCGACATCGACGCCAGCCGCAAGGCTGCGCGATTCGTGCGGTTCTGCGACGCGTTCGAGATTCCGATTCTGACGCTGGTGGACGTGCCGGGCTTTCTGCCGGGGGTCAGTCAGGAACTTGGGGGCGTGATCAAGCACGGCGCAAAGCTGCTGTTTGCCTACGGCGAGGCGACGGTTCCCAAGGTCACCGTGATCACGCGGAAAGCCTATGGCGGGGCCTATGACGTGATGGCCAGCAAGCATCTGCGCGGCGACTTCAACTATGCGTGGCCCACGGCAGAGATTGCGGTGATGGGGGCCAAGGGCGCGGTCGAGATCCTGTACCGCAACGAACTTGGCGACAAGGACAAGATCGCGGCGCGGGTCAAGGACTATGAAACCCGGTTCGCCAATCCCTTTGTGGCCGCCGAAATGGGCTTTATCGACGAAGTGATCCACCCCCATTCGACGCGCAAACGGGTGGCGAGGGCCTTTGCCTCTCTGCGCGGCAAGAAGCTGGTTAACCCATGGAAAAAGCACGATAATATTCCGCTTTAAGGGGGTGGGGATGGAAGAGGCGATCGCGGTGCCGTCCGGGCAGACGGTGACTTTGCTGGATGTGATCACAAATATTCCGGGTCCCGACGGATTGGCCACGCGCTTTCGCTTTCTGGCACCGCAGATCGCCCGGGACGCCGGCCTGGTGGATGCCGAAACGGCAGCGGCCGACATGGATTTCCTGTGTGAAAACTTTGCCTTGGCCAAGATCGCCGAGATGGGACCGCAACCGGCCCAGATCATCATCTCGATGTCGGACACGGATGTGCCGTTCGGCGAGGCGCGACCGGATGCCACACAGTTCTTCAACTCCTATTCCATCGAGGACGGCAGTTGCGTATGGGATGTCTATTGACGCAGGGGGAGTGTGCATCGTGTTGAAACACCGCGGGTTTCCGGGGCGATTGCCGGGGACGGACCATCAGTTCGTGATCCGGCGCTTCAATGTGAAGGAAGGTGCGACCAAGATCGTGCGCCGGGAGCGGTTCAAGGATCGCAATTCGTCCGATCGCGCGGCCGATGCCGGGTTCATGGCAGCCCTGTGGGCCCAGTTCGGGGAGGAGCCGTTCGAGCGCGGCAATCTGGACGCGGGCAGACTTTCGTGGCTATTCGGGCGCGAGGTCGTGCCGGCAGAGGACCCGTTCGATCCGTGCAGCTATGATGGGCTGCTGAAGGTCGACCTCAAACGCGCGCAGGCGGCCTTTCCGGAGGTCTTTGCCGAAAATGCGCCCGATCTTGGATTTGACGACGACGAGGATTGGGACGAGTAGGCATGGATCCGCGCAAGCCTTTGGCGAATGGGCTAAACTCAGCGCAGCTTGGGTTCGCGCCGCGATTGCCGTTTGCCAGCGGCGTGCGAATGGGCAAGTCTGACATTGCGGCAAATGCACAGATTGCCCGCGCAGTTGTCGGTCATGACAGATACCCTTCTCTTCCCCTCAGGCCCGTCCGACCAACGGACGGGCCGCCTTTTCGGTCGCACCCCGGGTCCGCGATTTTCCGCGCAAGGCTGATTTTCCCCTTTTCCACCCCGGTGAATGCGCTATGGGTGGGGGTACTTGCACGGCAAAACCAAGGTACGACCAGATGTTCAAGACCGCTGTCCTTGTGGCAATCCTCATCGAAGCAGCGGCAGGTGCGGCCATCGCGGACGCCACTGGCAATGACATGGCCACCGGCGCAGTCATCGGCGGTGTCGGAGGTCTCATCAACCAGTAGACGAACATCCGGCCAAGCCTTGCGTGTAAGCTTGGCTCAACGATCAACAACGAAAAGAGGCAGTCTGTCATGTTTAAATCTTTCGCCGCGCTGGCTATCCTGGTGGTTCTTGCCGCCTGCAATGGCCCGATCAATTCCAACTGTGCGGGTATGGGCGCCCTTGGGGGCGGCCTCATCGGGGCGGTCACTGACAACAACCTGGCGCAAAGTGCCCTTGCTGGTGGCGTCCTGGGCGCCGTGGCTGCAGATCAGGGCTTGTGCCGCTAAAGCGATCGGGCGTCTGAGCCGCCCGCACGGCAACACCAAGGCCATCCGGGGCATTCCCCGGGTGGCCTTTTGCATGACACGTCCCGCAGAGGGCGGTCCAGTCACACTCGGGGGGAGACCGGCATGTTCAAGAAGATCCTGATCGCCAATCGCGGCGAAATTGCCTGCCGCGTCATCAAGACTGCGCGCAGGATGGGGATTGCCACGGTCGCGGTCTTTTCGGATGCCGACCGGAACGCGCTGCATGTCCGCATGGCTGATGAGGCGGTCCATATCGGGCCCTCGCCGGCCACCCAGTCTTATATCGTGATCGACAAGATCATGGCAGCGGTCAGGCAAACCGGGGCAGAGGCGGTGCACCCCGGCTATGGCTTTCTGAGCGAGAATCGCGCTTTCGCGGCGGCGCTGGAGGCGGCGGGCGTGGTGTTCATCGGGCCGCCATCGGGGGCCATCGAGGCGATGGGCGACAAGATCACCTCAAAGAAACTGGCGCAGGCGGCCAAGGTGTCCACCGTGCCGGGCTTCATGGGCCTGATCAGCGACGCCGGGCATGCGGTAAAGATCGCCGGCGAGGTCGGCTATCCGGTGATGATCAAGGCCTCGGCCGGCGGTGGCGGCAAGGGGATGCGCATCGCATGGAACGAGGGCGAGGTGGCCGAGGGGTTCCAGTCGTCGAAAAACGAGGCGGCGGCGAGTTTTGGTGACGACCGGATCTTCATCGAAAAGTTTGTCACCCAGCCGCGGCATATCGAGATTCAGGTCCTGGCCGACAGCCATGGCACCTGTGTCTATCTGCATGAGCGGGAATGCTCGATCCAGCGGCGGAACCAGAAGGTCATCGAAGAGGCGCCCTCGCCTTTTCTTGACGAGGGCACGCGCAAGGCGATGGGAGAGCAGGCCTGTGCGCTGGCGCGCGCCGTGGGCTATACCAGTGCCGGGACGGTGGAGTTCATCGTCGACGGGGCGCGCAACTTCTATTTCCTCGAGATGAACACGCGCCTGCAGGTCGAGCACCCGGTGACCGAACTGATCACCGGGGTCGATATTGTCGAACAGATGATCCGGGTGGCGGCGGGCGAAAAGCTGCCCTTCGCGCAAAAGGATCTGAAGATCAACGGTTGGGCGATGGAAAGCCGGCTTTACGCCGAGGACCCCTATCGCAACTTTCTGCCATCGATCGGCCGGCTGTCGCGCTATCGCCCGCCCGTTGAGGGACCGACCGAGCGCGGCGGCCTGGTGCGCAACGACACCGGCGTCTTTGAGGGCGGCGAGATCTCGATGTACTATGACCCGATGATAGCCAAGCTGTGCACGTGGGGTCCGACGCGGGGCGACGCCATCGAAGAGATGCGGCTGGCGCTGGACACGTTCGAGGTCGAGGGCATCGGCCACAACCTGCCCTTTGTCAGCGCGGTGATGGAGCATCCGCGCTTTGTGTCGGGCAACATCACCACGGCTTTCATTGCCGAGGAATACCCCGAGGGTTTCAAGGGCGCCAGGCTGGAGCCGGGTCTGGTGCGCCGGGTCGCCGCTGCGGCGGCGGCGATGAACCGAGTGGCCGAGATCAGGCGGACCCGCATTTCGGGCACGATGGACAATCACAAGCGCAAGGTCGGCAATTCTTTGGTGGTCGAGGTTCAGGGTGAGGCGCTGGGTGTCACGATTGCCGCCGACCATGAAGGCTCGACCGTCACCTTCGAGGACGGGGTGGAAATGCGGGTGAACAGTGACTGGAAGCCCGGCCAGCCCCTGGCGCGGCTGATGGTGGACGCACAGCCGGTCGTGATGAAGATCGCCAAGATCCCGATGGGCTTTCGGGTGCGGCTGCGCGGGGCGGATCTGAAGGTCTTTGTCCGCACCCCGCGCGCGGCCGAACTGGCCCGGCTGATGATCGAAAAACTGCCGCCCGACACCTCGAAATTCCTGCTCTGCCCGATGCCCGGTATGTTGGTCGGCCTGTCGGTCGGCGAGGGCGATGAAGTACAGGAGGGGCAGGCCCTGGCCACGGTTGAAGCGATGAAGATGGAAAACATCCTCAAGGCCGAGCGCCGCGGCGTGGTCAAGACGATCAAGGCCGCGACCGGGGAAAGCCTCAGGGTTGATGCCGTCATCATGGAGTTTGAATGACCGGCATTATCCGTCCTCAAATATCCCACGGGGGTCCGGGGGTGTGAAACCCCCGGTCCGCTGTCCCAATGTGGAGCCGGCAATGACTGATGCGATGAAGATATGGAAAGCCCTTGCCTCCAAGGAACTCAAGGGCCGCGATCCCGAAAGCCTGATCTGGACCACGCTGGAAGGCATTGCGGTCAAGCCGGTTTATACCGACAAGGACACGGCGCATCTGCCCCATATGGGTGGCGTGCCGGGACAGGCGCCCTTCACGCGCGGGGTCAGGGCCACGATGTATGCCGGGCGGCCGTGGACGATCCGGCAATATGCCGGCTTCTCGACCGCCGAGGAAAGCAACGCCTTTTACCGCAAGGCTCTGGCCGCTGGTCAGCAGGGTGTCTCCGTCGCCTTTGATCTGGCAACGCATCGCGGCTATGACAGCGATCATCCGCGGGTCGAGGGCGACGTCGGCAAGGCAGGCGTCGCCATCGACAGCGTCGAAGACATGAACCTGTTGTTCGACGGTATCCCGCTGGAGAAGGTGTCAGTCTCGATGACGATGAACGGGGCGGTGATCCCGATCCTCGCCGCGTTCATCGTGGCGGGTGAGGAGCAGGTGGTCGCGAGGGCCGATCTGTCCGGCACCATCCAGAACGATATCCTGAAAGAGTTCATGGTCCGCAACACCTATATCTATCCACCCGAACCCTCGATGCGGATCATCGCGGACATCATCGAATTCACCGCCAAAGAGATGCCGAAATTCAATTCGATCTCGATCTCGGGCTATCACATGCAGGAGGCCGGTGCCAATCTGGTGCAGGAACTGGCCTATACTCTGGCCGACGGGCGGAAATATGTGCGGGTCGCGATTGCGCGAGGAATGGATGTGGATGCCTTTGCCGGGCGGCTGAGCTTCTTTTTCGCCATCGGCATGAATGTCTTCATGGAGGCGGCCAAACTGCGGGCAGCCCGGTTGCTCTGGCACCGGATCATGACCGGGTTTGGCGCCAACAAGGTGGAAAGCCTGATGCTGCGGACCCATTGCCAGACTTCAGGCGTGTCGTTGCAGGAACAGGACCCCTACAACAACATCGTGCGCACGGCGTATGAGGCGATGGCGGCGGCGCAGGGCGGGACGCAGTCGCTGCACACCATCAGTTTTGACGAGGCGATGGCGCTGCCCACGGAATTCTCGGCCAAGATCGCGCGCAACACGCAGCTGATCCTGCAGGAGGAAACCGGGATCACCCATGTCGTCGATCCCTTGGCCGGCTCCTATTACGTCGAAAGCCTGACGGCGGAGCTGGCGGACAAGGCCTGGGCGTTGATGGAGGAGGTTGAGGCGATGGGCGGCATGACCAAGGCCGTCGCGGCGGGAATGCCCAAGCTGCGGATCGAAGAGACGGCGGCGCGGCGGCAGGCGCTGATTGACCGCGGCGACGAGGTGATCGTGGGCGTCAACAAATACCGCTCAGCCACGCAGGACAAGATCGACATTCTGGACATCGACAATGTGGCGGTCCGGCAAAGTCAGGTGGCGCGGCTGACGGCGGTGCGGGCGGCGCGCGATGAGGCGGCCTGTCAGGCGGCACTGGCGGCGCTTGAGGCCGGGGCCCGGGGGAACGGCAACCTTTTGGCGCTGGCGGTCGAGGCGGCGCGGGCACGGGCGTCGGTGGGCGAGATCAGCATGGCGATGGAGCGGGTGTTCGGGCGGCACCGGGCAGAGGTGAAAACGTTGGCGGGTGTTTATGGCGGGGAATGGGACGGCGATGCGGGCTATGCGGCCATTCAGGCCGAGGTCGAAGCCTTTGCCGAGGCCGAGGGTCGCAGACCGCGGATGATGGTGGTCAAGATGGGTCAGGACGGCCATGACCGCGGCGCCAAGGTGATCGCCACCGCCTTTGCCGACATCGGCTTTGATGTCGACATGGGCCCCTTGTTCCAGACCCCGGAAGAGGCCGCTCAGGATGCCATCGACAATGACGTCCATGTCGTCGGAATCTCGAGTCAGGCCGCCGGGCACAAGACCCTCGCACCCAAGCTGGTCGAGGCGTTGCGGGCAGCGGGAGCGGGCGAGATTCTGGTGGTCTGTGGCGGGGTCATTCCGGCGCAGGATTACCAGTATCTGTACGACCGTGGGGTCAAGGCGATCTTTGGGCCCGGCACCAACATTCCCAAGGCGGCGTCCGAGATCATCCGGCTGATCCAG
>JANMCI010000294.1:0-2341 GCA_031361245.1 Rhodobacterales bacterium | reverse complement strand
GGCGCATCGAAGCGCAGACCGAAAAGGACTTCGAATGGTTCGTGCATAAGTATCCCGGCTGGTATGCCGAATTCGGCGAGTTCTGGAAATGGTATGCCAAACTGTCGAAGCCCGGTGAGCAGGTTCTGCTGTTCAATGGCGATGTCGGCTACGCTTACCCGCACCGCTGCTGGTCGTGCCTGGTTCCCTGCCTTATCCGCGAGGACATGGTTGTGGATACCATCGACGGCAAGCTGCACACCTTCGCCCACGAGATCGACCGCTGGACCGCGGTTGAGGCTTTCGCGGACGAATACCAGGGCCGTCCGACACCCGCGATGGGCCGCTTCAGCGGCAAGCGCGAGTGGGAAACGCTGTATGACGGCTGGGATCTGGCCGACGCGATTGTTGACCTGAACTTCGTGCGTTCGGACGGCAAGACGCTGATCCCGCAACCGCACCTGCGTTTTGACGACAAGGACATGTGGACGCTGGACCATGTGCGCGGCAACAAGCTGGGCTCGCCGCTCAACATGCTGCGCGGCATGGACGATGCGGCGCGCAAACAGCATCTGGCCGACTACGCCAAGGGCTTCACCATCAATCCTTGCAACTAAACTTCTGACGTGTGGGCCGGACAACCGGCCCACACCTTCCAGACCGGCTGCCTCGGCAACCGGGTTGAAAGCCATACCCTGAAAAGGCGATTGCAGATGTCTGAAACCCACACAGTCCGGCTTGAACCCGTCGGGGTCGAGTTCGAAGTCGAGGAAGGCGAAACGGTGCTGAACGCCGCGTTCCGTCAGGGCATCTCGCTGCCGCATGGCTGCAAGGAGGGCCAGTGTTCGGCCTGCAAATGCAACCTGATGGAGGGTGACGTCGAACTGCTGAAATATTCCACTTTCGCGCTGTCGGATGGCGAGCGGGAAAATGGCGGGATCTTGCTGTGCCGGTCGCTGGCGCAAGAAGACCTGGTGATCGAGCTGTTGAATTTCGACGAGGAGCTTTTGTCGAAATCCATCGCCGTCAAGGACTTCAAGGGCCACATCACCGCCAAGTCGAACCTGACCCATGACATCCGTTCCATCGAGATTGACCTCGCAACGCCGATCAAATTCTGGGCCGGGCAATATGTCGACATCACCGTCAGGACCAAAGATGGGCAGGAGATTACGCGCTCGTTCTCCATGGCAAATACGCCGGACCAAACCCAAAAACTCCGCTTCATCATCAAAAAGTATCCCGACGGAAAGTTCAGCAACGAGCTTGACGCCGGAGGAATCGAAGTCGGCGCCGCCGTCACCGTCCGCGGACCCTACGGCTCGTGCTTCCGCCGCGAAGGACGCGAAGGACCGCTAGTGCTGGTCGCCGCTGGGTCCGGCATGTCGCCGATCTGGTCGATCCTGCACGATCACATCGCCAGTGGCGAGGATCGGCCGGTCTATTTCTTTTACGGCGCGCGCACCAAGGCGGACCTGTTCTATCTGCCGCAGATTGCCGCAATCACGGCGGCGCGTCCGGACATCACTTTCATCCCCGTGCTTTCGCACGCCACCGATGACGCCACCTGGACCGGGGCGCAAGGCTTTGTCCATACCGTCGTCGGCTCGGAACTGCGCCGACTGGGCATCGAGGGCGGCGGTGACGCCTATGCCTGCGGGCCGCCGCCGATGATCGACGCGCTGAGCCCGGTTCTGTTCATGCTCGACTTCGATACCGAGCGCACCTTCTTCGACAAGTTTACACCGTCCACAGCACCCGCGCCGATCAAAGCGCATTGATACCAAGGGGTTGACCCCCCAAACTCAGGGAGAGAGACATGGTTGCCACATCAAGCTCGGTTGGCTCAGGCGCCGCAGGGGCCGCGATTTTCGCCGACAGCGAAAGCCGTAAATATCGCTACTTCGAACCCCGCGCCAAGCGCGCCACCCATTACGAAGACGTGACGGTGGACGTGCAGCCCGATCCGGAGCGCTATCTGATCCAGAACTGGATCATCGCCTTCCCGAACGGCAAGGGCGCTTATGAAAGGGACAGCACGCAGGCCAAAAGCTCGAACTGGCACGCCTTCCGCGCTCCGGATCAGGAATGGGAACGCACCCATTACCAGCGCCAGTCGCGGGTCGAAAGCATGGTGCAGGCCGTCATCGCCAATGGTCGCAAGTCGGGTGCACAGCATGCGTTCGATGCGGCCTGGGGCAAGGTGCTGCAAAAGCATCTTGGTGCCTGGAAGCACGCCGAGTTCGGCCTGGGCGTCGCCCTGATGCAGGCGCAGCGCTATGGCTATACCCAGATGATCAACAACGCCACGTTGACCAACTCGTCCTACAAACTGCGCCTGTCGCAAGACATCACGCTTTAT
>JANMCI010000283.1:0-6595 GCA_031361245.1 Rhodobacterales bacterium | reverse complement strand
AGCGCCGCAATGCTTGCCTGCATCTGGTTTTGAGTATCACATGGCCTCACGCTCGGGGTTTTCGGAGGAATACATGTCCACACGTGTTGCGCGCGGCAGCTTGCAGGTCGATCAGGTCCTTGCCGATTTCCTCGAAAGCCGGGCCTTGCCAGGCACGGGCGTCGACGCGGAGCGGTTCTGGGCTGGATTTGCCGAACTGGTCCATGACTTCGGACCGCAGAACCGCGCCCTATTGGACAAGCGCGAGAAAATTCAGGGCTGGATTGATGACTGGCATGTGATGCGGCGGACCGAGCCCATGGACCACGCGGCCTATGCCGAGTTCCTGCGCAAGATCGGCTATCTGTTGCCCGAGGGCGGTGATTTCCAGATCGACACTGCGAATGTCGACCCCGAAATCGCAAAGGTCGCGGGGCCGCAACTGGTCGTGCCGGTCACCAACGCCCGCTATGTGCTGAATGCGGCGAATGCGCGCTGGGGCAGCCTTTATGACGCGCTTTATGGCACCGATGCGATGGGAAAGCCGCCGGCGGGGGGCTATGACCGGGGCCATGGCGCGCGGGTCGTGGCGCGGGCGCGGGTGTTTCTGGACGAGGCATTCCCCATTCAGGGCACGAGCCATGCCGATGTGCGGCGCTATTACGTGGCCAACGGGGCGCTGCTGATCGACGATCTGCCGCTGATGGACCCTGCGAAATTCGCAGGCTACCGGGGCAATCCCAAGGCGCCAGACTCGGTTCTGCTGGTCAACAACGGGCTGCATGTCGAACTGGTCTTTGACCGCGCCCACATGATCGGCAGCCGCGATCAGGCCGGTCTGGCCGATATCGTGCTTGAATCCGCGCTGTCGGCGATTCTGGATTTCGAGGACTCGGTCGCTTGTGTCGATGCCGAGGACAAGGTCGCGGCCTATGAAAACTGGCTCGGCGTCATGCAGGGCGATCTGACGGCCGATTTCGACAAGGGCGGCAAGAAGATGACGCGGGCGCTGAATGCGGACCGTGAATTCACAGGTCCCGGTGGCAAGCCGCTGGTGCTGAAGGGGCGGGCCTTGCTGTGGGTGCGCAATGTCGGGCATCTGATGACCAATCCTGCGATCCTGGACCGCAATGGCGGCGAGGTGTTCGAGGGGTTGATGGATGCGATGGTGACCACCCTGATCGCCATGCATGACCTGAAAAAGCAAAAGGGCCTGCGCAATTCCGCCCTTGGCTCGGTCTATGTCGTCAAACCCAAGATGCACGGGCCGGAAGAGGTGGCGTTTGCCAATGATATCTTTGCCAAGGTCGAGGATGTGTTGGGCCTGCCGCGCCACACGGTGAAGCTTGGGGTGATGGACGAGGAGCGGCGGACGTCGGTGAATTTGAAGGAATGCATCCGGGCCGCGAAGAGCCGGATTGCCTTCATCAACACCGGTTTTCTGGACCGGACGGGCGACGAGATTCACACCTCGATCGAGGCGGGGCCGTTCAGCCGCAAGGACTTCATCAAGCGCAAGGCGTGGATCGGGGCTTATGAGAACCAGAACGTCGATATTGGTCTGGAATGCGGGCTGTCGGGCCGGGCGCAGATCGGCAAGGGGATGTGGGCGGCGCCGGATCTGATGGCGGCGATGCTGGAGCAGAAGATCGACCATCCCAAGGCGGGGGCGAACTGCGCCTGGGTTCCCTCGCCTACGGCCGCCATTCTGCACGCGCTGCATTACCACAAGATCGACGTCTTTGCCGTCCAGAGAAAGCTCGCGGCAGGCGGCAGGCGGGCCTATGTCGAGACGCTGCTGGAGATCCCGCTCGCGTCCTATCGGCGCTGGAGCGAAGCGCAGGTGTTGCGCGAAGTCGAGAACAACGCGCAGGGCATCCTTGGCTATGTCGTGCGCTGGATCGATCAGGGGGTTGGATGCTCGAAGGTGCCGGACATGAATGATGTCGGGCTGATGGAGGACCGGGCGACCTGTCGGATATCGTCGCAGCACATTGCGAACTGGCTGCTGCACGGCGTGGTTTCAGGGCCGCAGGTCGAGGCGTCGCTGCGCAAGATGGCGGTCTTGGTGGACCGGCAGAACGCGGGCGATCCCATGTATCGCCCGATGGCGCCGGATTTTGACGGGGCGGCCTATGCGGCGGCGCGGGATCTGGTGTTCAAGGGGCGGGTGCAGCCCTCGGGCTATACCGAGCCGATCCTGCATGCGCGACGGCTGCAGGTGAAGGCGGGCAATCGCTGAGGGGTGTCCAGATCTGGACACTTTACAAACATGAACGATTTCAGAGGGTTGATTTTCAAAAATTAACCCTTTTTTAGGGTTTGCGGCGAAAACCCAGGGTCAACCGATGTCCAGGGTAATGGCGTGGATGCGCTGATTGAGGTCGCCAAGCGCCTTGTGGACCTCGCGGTGGCGGGCGACGCGAGGCAGCGCGGTCAGGGCGGCGGCGCGGATGCGGATGGCGAAATGGCTTTCGCCGGAGCCGTCGTCCCCCGAATGTCCGGCGTGGCGGTGGCTTTCGTTCACGACTATCAACTCGCTGGGCTGAAAGGCGCGTGTCAAGCGCATTTCGATCTCTGTTTGATGTTTCATTTCGCCTCAGCCCCTTCTATCTGCCGCCAAAACGCCTAAACTCATGGCCCCGAGTCGGAAAGGCCAATTTATGACCAATCGCCCGCCCTTTGAGTTTGATATTCGCGTTTCGTCCGACAAGGCGAAGCGCAAGACCACGCGGCGGGGGATGTCCGGGGCGTTCGAGACGTCGCAGAAGGCGTGCGACTATCCGGGCTGCGGCGAAAAGGGTGCCTACCGGGCGCCGAAATCGCCGGATCATCTGGACGAATTCTTTTGGTTCTGCCGGGATCATGTGCGCGAGTACAATCTGAAGTGGAACTTCTTTGGCACGGCCAGTGACGAGGAATTCCAGAAGCTGCTGGAAAAGGACCGGTTGTGGGAACGCGAGACCAAGCCCTTCAGCCGCAAGGACGACGGGCGGGCGTGGGCGCGGCTGGGGGTGGATGACCCGATGGGCCTGCTGGGGGACAAATCAACCCAGAGTCCGGGCAAGCCGGTCAACAACGCCACCCGCAAACTGCCCGCACAGGAGCGCAAGGCGGTCGAAATTCTGGATGCGCGCGACAGCTGGACAAAGACCGAAATCCGCAAGCAATACAAGAGCCTGGTCAAGGATCTTCATCCAGACATGAATGGCGGCGACCGGTCCGACGAGGAGCGGTTGCAAGAAGTGGTCTGGGCGTGGGACCAGATCAAGGACAGCCGGTATTTCAAGGAATGAGCCGGAGTCGGGGCATTCCCCGACCTACGATGTGCCAGCCGGCTGAGGCAGCGGGCTGTTCTGGGCACGGCGGGTGCGAAGCCCCCTACGGCAGCCTGCGGATGAAATCATATTTCAAAAGCCACATCAGCACCCGGTCGACGAACATCGGCTTGAGGTTGGTCGCAAGGGATATCTCGGCGGCACTGGCCCCCGCGGGCCCTGCCCCGGTGACATGGGCGAGGATCGCGGCAATCGCATCGGCGCTGGCGAAGATGCGGTTGAGGGCGGGATAGTTCCGCAGGGTCAGCACCTCGGACAGACCAAGCCGTCCGGTCAGATCGCGGGCGGCAAAGCGGCCCTTGGACGGATCGGCAACCTCTGACGGATAGGCCGCGAACAGCAGGGTTGGCGAAGGGGCTATGGGCAGCATGTGGCCGGGGATGCGGTGGGACTTGGCAAGTCCTGCGCTACGGCGCGCCTCTTGTTCAGCCCAGAGGGCCTGAAACTGGGGGATGACCGCGGACCAGTCGTAGGTCGAGCGCACCCGCGCCAGTGCAGCGGCCCCCATGCGGGCGCGCAGGTCGGGCTTGGTGGCAAGGTCATGGATGCGCGCTGTCATCTCGGCCATGTCGATCTCGGTCATGGCAGAGGTCGCGGCGCAATACTGGCTGTAGTCATCAATCCCGCCCGCAAGACGCATGCTTTCATTTGCAAGATGCGCTGGCACAAGGGTCCGTGTGCGGACGCGGAAACCGACGTCTTGGGTGACCGTGTCCTTCAGGCCGTCCCAGTCCGACACAAGGCAGGGCAGCCCCGCGGCCATGCCTTCCAGCGGCGCCAGCCCGAAGGTTTCCTGAATGTTGTCGATCATGAACAGGAAGACATCGGCGCCCGACAGAGTGGCGCGGCGGTCTTCGGCCTTGGCGCCATCGAGGAGAAGGAAGCCGACATCCGGCATGAGGCTTGCCGCCCCCTTGGTGAAGACGTCCTTGGCATAGGGATGACGGAACACGCCGCAAAAGACGACGTGCAGCTTCTGGCCCGCCTTGAGCTGCCGTTGAGCGGCCTGCATGGCGAGGTAGATCGGCAGGGGGTCGAATTTCTCATGCGGGGTCAGCCGGGCGATGGTGGCAAAGACCACGTCGTCGGGGCCGCAGCCGAGACGGCCGCGCAGATCGGCGCGGGCGGCGTCGTCGCGGGCAAAGTCGTCGACATGCACGCCAAGCGGGATGACCGGCAGCAGGGGACGGGCCGGCGGCTCGCAGCGAAAGCGGTTGCGGATATGGGCGTCGATCAGGTCGAATTGCGTGGCAACAGAGGCCCGCACGGCCCGTGAGGTGCAGATCAGGGCATCCCAGTCCATCACCGGGGCCATCCGCAGATCGAAGAACCCCTGCATGATGCCCATGGTCGAAGTGGTGTGGGTGATCCCCGAGATCGTCCAGGCCCCCGATCCCATATCGGCGCGCCGCCACGCCTCGGAGGCGAAGTTGGCGGCGGGGTAGTAAAGCTGGGTGACGGGCGCAATCCGGGCGGGATGCACGAGGCCAACCCGGCGCAGCGGCTTTTCGGGGCGAAGCTGGCGGGCGAGATCGCTCACTTCGTCGGCCTCGGGGGTGGATTTGGCGAGGATGACGAATTCGTCGACATCAGCGTGGCGCAGGAAGCCCTTGAGAAAGCTCTCGCCGGCCACGCGGCGGCCGTTGATGCCCTTGTCCGCCGGGCGGTAGCCGTCCGAAGCATAGAAAAGCGCCGCGTTGCCCTTGGTCATTTCCGGGTCATCCACAGCCAGGGCGTCGGGCCGGACCGCCACTCCCACAGGGCGATCAGGCGGTCGAGGTCGGACCATTCCTCGGTCCAGGCGGGAAGGTTGGCGTTGAGGACGCGGTCGAGGCGGGCGACGTCATGGGTCGGCCTGAAGCGGGCCGCGATAAGCTCGGTCAGGCCGGGGCGCATTACGTCGTGACATTCGACAAGGATGTCGGCGTGCAGAAGACCGGGAGCGCGGGCCGGGTCGAGGAGATCGGCCTCGGCGCCCTCGATATCGCAGATCACGGCGGTGGGCTGGCCGGCGCAGACCGCGAAATCGGCGTGGTCCATGCGGCCGCCGATCTCGACCCGGTCGGCCACGCCGTTCAGGGCGGCGAGGCTGCGGCAAAGCGTCTGGGCCTGCGGGTTTTCGTCGCGGGCAAGGACGCGGGTCGCGGGCATACGGCGGGCAAGGCCGACGGCGTAATAGCCCTCGGCGGAGCCCACGTCGATCACCAGAGGATAGGCGCGGGCGATGATGGTTTCGATCACCGGGGCGAGGCTGGCCTCGTAAACGCCAAGGAGGCGGGCGGCGCGGGAGCCTTCGGAGGCGCGGACGGCATAGTTCATGCCGAGGAACGGGCCGGCGCTGATGGTGGAGCCCATGCGTTCGCTGATGGTATTGGCCACGAGTTCAGCGCGCCATTTGGCGAGGTGGCGGAAGGCGGCCGACAGGTTTGCAGCGTCGGGGTCCTTTTCCGCGAGGTGGCGCAATCCGGTGGTCGCGGCGAGGGTCAAGGACGAGGGCGGCAAAGCATGCTCCGAAATGATGGGGAATGGTTAGCCGGGGACAAGGGGGCTGTCCAGTGTTGCCGTGGGGCCCGCTTGCCAGACCGGCGGGGGTTTCACACCCCCGCGCCCCCGTGGAGTACTTGAGCAAGGTGCAATCGAAATTTGGTTTGAGTTTTAAGGGCTTGTGTCAGGCCGGAACGAAGGTCATCGCAGCGCCATTCATGCAATAGCGCAGGCCGGTCGGCTGCGGGCCGTCGGTGAAGACGTGGCCCAGATGCCCCCCGCAGCGGCGGCAGTGCACCTCGGTCCGGACCCCGAGGAGGCCGATGTCGCGCTCGGTTTCCACGGCGTTCGGCAACGGGTCCCAGAACGAGGGCCAACCGGTGCCGCTTTCGAACTTGGTGTCCGAAGCATAGAGCGCGAGGTCGCATCCGGCGCAGTGATAGGTGCCCTTGCGGTGCTCGGTGTTCAAGGGCGAGGAATTGGCGGGTTCGGTATCGGCCTCGCGCAGGACGCGGAACTGGCGCTCGTTCAGTCGGGCGCGCCATTCCTCCTCGGTGTAGCTGACTTCGAATGCCTTGGCCGCGGCGGGGCGGGCCAGAAGGGGGATGGGCAGCAGGGCGAGGAAAAGGCGGCGATGCATGGGACGGCTCCGGTTCGGTGGCTTGCGGACCAGTCTAGGGCATGTGGCCCCGGCGCGGACGGGATATTTCCGCCTGTCACGCGATTGGGAAAGGCCGTGAAGAGGTCGGCTCCCCTTGCAGCGCCCGCGGGATTGTACCAAACAGGGTGGACAA
>JANMCI010000260.1:0-9357 GCA_031361245.1 Rhodobacterales bacterium | reverse complement strand
CCTGCGAAAGGCCGCCGAGCGCAGCAAGGAAGCCGTCTGGCGAAGGATCGGCTCGCTCCTGGACCAGTTCAGCCCACAGGAATGCGAAAATTACCTCAGAAACTCAGGGTATGGTTCCGTATAATCCCATCCCGCTCTAGCCACCATGCGCTTCATTTGGCGGGACCGCCCTACGTTAATGGAGAGAAAACGGTCAGGATACGACGGCCCTTTCGACGAAACGGGGTGCGCCTACTGAACGAGGTCTTTTGCCCAATCCAGAATGATTGCCACCGTGGACGCGGTTTGCGTCGGACTGCGGATAGCGCCGGCAATGACGTGAGAGGATGCGTCATCTTTTTCTGTCATCTGGCGGGGTTCCAAGCGGACAGGGCCACCCCAACCTTGCAGCAGTGAGACAGTTCGCCTTTGGTCAACCACTTGATCCTGAGGCGAATAGAAAACCAGAAGAGGCATGGTCGCCTTGGCCAGATCCAGTGTCTGCGCTGCACGTGCGAGGGCGGCAATATGGAACAGGGCAGAGATCGGATAGGAACTGGTCAAATACGTCGCGTGAGCCTAGCTGGTCGGGATGAAAGCGACTTCCGATCCTGCCAGCCATGGCAGCCAGACAGGGGCATAACCGAGATCCAGCAGGAGGGCCTTCCAGGGCTTCAACCGGAAATTCGGTGAAATCAGGACGTAGCCCACGACGTTTTGCGACATGGCGGGGTTGACGGCGGCATTCGTCGCAAGCGTCCCCCCGGTCGAGGTCGCGATCACCACAACCCGGTCACCCAACCGGCGCCCAACGGCCAGCGCCTCGGCCGTATCCCTGATCCAGTCCCCTGGCATTGCGGCACCCAGTGCCGCGCCCAAGGACGCACCGGTAAGGGCATGGCTCGTCAAGCGGTTGTAGTAAAGACTGGCTCCAAGTGCCTTGGCGACAAGATCGGGTACTGGCCGGATCTCGGCGGAACTGGTCTAAAAGCCATGAAGATATACGACTGCCACGGGTGTCTTCACGACCTTGGCCCCGGCTCAGATGACCTGCTTGGCAGTGCCGGGCACGATGTCAGGAAAAGCCTGTTCCTGCAGCGCCAGCCATGCATCCAAGTCGGGACCGATCGTGGCGGCATCGAAATGAGGGGTCAGGTCCATAGTCTCGACCGGCCCAAAGCGCCAGGGCTGAAGCCGCCCCGAGCACGAGACTGGCACCGCCGACCCATTTCAACAGACGCAGCATGTGACAACTCCTTGGTGCAACGGACTGGCCCCGGCGTGACAGCGATTCCGGTCAGGCGTGAGGATAGGGTCCTGGGGCGGCTGTTGCTTAGATGGAGGTCAAGTTGCGGCGTGGCGCCGGGACAAATCCGGGCTGGTCGAGGCGCGGTCGCAATGAGCGGAGGTGAGGAGGTTATGGTCGCCAGGTCAGGCCCCTTTGCTGGGGACACCGGAAGACAAGCGTTCGTCCTGGACTGCCCGCCCAAGCTCACATTTGCAACATGGTCGGCTGTCATTGACGCTCTGCCTTCGTCAGCCAGTTGGCGATAATCTGGCGATGGCGGGTGTGGTCGTAGCTTGCGAAGTGGCCGCCGTGGACCACGCGCACCGGCAGATCGTAAAGCCGCACCATCGAGCGATGATAATCGGCGGCGTTGGAATGGTAGGTGTCTTCGATCAGTGGCCCGTCATAGACGATGTCGCCCGAAAACAGGATGCCTGCCGCTTTTTCCCGCAGTGCGATGCCGCCGGGGGAGTGGCCGGGGGTGTGGATCACTTCGAAATGGCGGTCACCTAGATCCACGATGTCGCCGTCCTGCAGCACGCGCGTGGCGGGCGCGGATGTCGCGGCATAGGTGGTGGACAGGTAGGGCAGCGGTGGCAGGGTGGTGAAGATCTCATCGGTCACATAGGGGTAGGCAAGCGTGTTCGCCCGGGTCGGGCTGGCCAGAAGCTCGGCTTCGGCCGCATGGCACAGGCGACAGGGGAATTCGTGGTGGCAGCCGATGTGATCGAAATGGGTGTGGCTTGCCACCGCTTGCAGCGGACGTTCGGTGACGAGGGGCACCCAAGCGCGCAAGGACACCACCCCCATGCCGCTGTCGACCATCATGTCGCCGTCACGACCCTGGACATGCCAGACATTGCACCGGTAGAATTCGTGGATATGCGGCTCGTCGATCCAGGTGACGCCGTCGGACAGGGTCCGGATGCGCCACCAGTCTTGCGGTTTTGCCCGGTTCATCACGCCTCCAGCATCACATAGTCGGTTGCGCAGAAGGTGAGGATTTCGCCCGCTGCTTTCGCGGAGGATTGCGGCAAGTGGACGATGAGTTTCAACCCGGGTGCCGCCAGAGGCATGACATGGGCGCGGACATGGGTCCCAAAGAAGGCGGCATCCGTGATCTTGCAGGGACCAAGATCAAGGGAGCCGGTCAGACCGATGGACTCGGGTCGGATCAGGAGTGTGCCGGTGCCGGACCCAAGCGGCCCGAGCGGGGATTGGCCGTTGATCACCGGGATCTGGTTGATCTCGCCCATGAAGGCAGCCGAGAACAGGCTTTTCGGACGCAGGTAAACCTCGCGGGGCGGGCCGATGTCTGCGATCTTGCCCGCATTCATCACGACGATGCGATCGGCAATCGCCATCGCTTCTTCTTGGTCATGGGTGACGTGAACAAAGGTCGTGCCGACCCGGCGCTGAATGGCCTTCAGCTCGTCCTGCATGGCGCGGCGCAGTTTCAGGTCCAGCGCGCCGAGAGGTTCATCCAGCAGCAGAACATCCGGGGCGACTGCCAGCGCGCGCGCCAAAGCGACCCGCTGACGCTGCCCGCCGGACAGTTCGTGCGGCCTGCGGTCGGCCTTGCCGGGCGGGCAGACAAGGTCCAGCATCGCCTCGGCCCGCGCCCGACGCTCGACCCGCGCCACGCCCCGCATCCGCAGTCCAAAGCCCACATTGTCGCCAAGAGTCATATGCGGGAACAGCGCATAATCCTGAAACACCGTGGTTGTGGGGCGCTGCGATGGCCCAACCCCACTCATCTCCTTGCCGCCGATCAGGATCTTTCCCGAAACAGGTTCCGTAAAGCCACCGATCAGGTTCAGAAGCGTGGTCTTGCCGCAGCCTGAGGGGCCGAGGAGAACCACGAACTCTCCCGCTGCGATCTCAAGGCTGACATGGTCCAGCGCCAGCGCTGTCCCATAGCTTTGGGTGACGGATTGGATGGAAACATTGGCGGTCACTTGGGCCTCCGGAACAAGAAGATCTCCATCAGGAAGACGGCAGAGACGGATGCAAGGAAGACCAGCGACCCCACCGCGTTGGTGGCCGGCGACAGACCGGAGCGCAACATCGACCAGATCTCGACCGGCAGTGTCACGTCGAACCGGGTCAAGAGGAAGGCGATGATGAACTCATCCCACGAGAACGTAACGCTGAGAAAGAACGCCGCCGCCAGAGCCGGGGCCAGCATGGGCGCCGAGACGTGCCAAAGAACGCGCCACTCCGACGCGCCAAGGTCACGGGCGGCGCGTTCGGCGTTCTTTTGGTGGTCGCCCATTGCGGCATAGGCGATGGCAAAGCAAAGGGGCAGGTTGATGACCACATGGCCGATCCCCGCCGTCCAAAGCGACAGCGGCACCCCTGTCTGGTTGAGGGTGGTGAGCAAGCCCAGTGCGATGATCAAATAGCTGACCGTCATGGGCGCAATCAGCAGCCCGCGCAGCATCACGCTGCCCGGCAGCTTGACCCGAGCCAGCGCATGAGCGGCCAGAAACCCCATCAGCAGCGCCAGCGCGGAGGAGACAAAGGCCACCAGCGCCGAATTCCACAGAGCCGTCATGAGAGTGCGGTCCGTCAGGATCTTTTCATACCATTGCAGTGAAAAGCCTTGAAACGGCGGCACAGGCAGGCGTCCGTCCTGAAAGGAGAACACGACCAGCACCGCCACCGGCAGGAACACAAAAGCATAGGCAAGGGCCAGATAGGTCCACGACAAGACGCGCATCTAAAGCCTGTCCAGTTTCAGCCAGCGGCTGCATCCCGCATAGGCCAGCGTGACCACCGCCATCAGGATCACCGAAAGGGCCGAGGCCATCGGGAAATTGCCGCTTCGCCCCATTTGCAGCATGATCAATTGCGGCAGCGTCAACTCGGCATTGCCGCCCAATATCTGCGGCGTGATGTAATCGCCGATGCAGAGCACAAATGTGACGAAGGCTCCGGTCATCACGCCGGGAAGGGTCAGGGGCAGGATCACGTGGACAAAGGTGGCCCAACGGCCCGCTCCAAGGTCTTGCGCCGCGCGGGCGTAATTGGGTGACAGCTGGATCAGGTTGGCATAGATCGTCAGCGTCAGCAGCATGACGAAGAAGTGCACAAAACCGATCACCGTGGCAGTGCGGCTGGATGCCAGAGCCAAAGGCTCGGATATCGCGCCAATCCCCATCAGCGCCTTGTTGATCACGCCGTTTTTGCCCAGCACCAAGAGCCACGAATAGCTGCGCACCGCATAAGAGGTCCAGAACGGCAGCACCGCCATCAACAACGCCAGCCGCTGCAACCGGGGCGGAACGCGCCAGGCGATGATTGCCGCAAGCGGCCATGCCAGCACGACGGAAATCACAGTCACCGTCACGGTGATTTCCACTGAGTTGATCAGCGCGTTGAGCTGGCTCCAATCGCTAAAGGCGCGGATGTAGTTGCCGTGATCAAGGCCCGGCACGATCGTCCGGGCCTCCATATGCGCGAAAGACAGGGCCAGCATTGCCAGAAACGGCAAGACGAAGAACACGATCGTCCAGAGTAATGCCGGGGCCAGAAGGCCCCAGCCGAGTTTGCGTTCGCGGGCTTCGATGCTCACTGGTTCAGCATTGCCGTCCACATGTCCTGCATCGCGGTATCAGTGGCGGCGTCAGGAATGGGGTAAAGCTGTGACCGTTTCAGGAAATCCGGCTGCTGGTCCCAGCGCAGCACGGTCTTGGCCTCGGGCGACAACAGATCGCCGGCTTTCGCGTTGGCGGGCATGCCCCAATAGCAGGAGGACTGCGCGAGCAGGGACTGGCCTTCGGGAGAAACGATATATTGCACGAACTCTAGCGCCAGATCGGGCTTGGTCGTGCCCGCCACCACGCCAATCGACTGAGCCCACCGCAGGCCGCCCTGTTTCGGGATCGTCCAATCGAGGTTGGGGTTGTCGTTGGCCAAGACCGCTGTCAGCCCCTCGCCGCCGCCGACGATGATGTCCACGTCTCTGGTCGCAAGAGCGGTCTGCGAGGAGACCACATCTGACACCTGCTTGGACGCTTTGCGCAGCGCCAGCAGAGGTTCTTGCAGTTTTGGCAGTGTTTCGGCGTTGATGTCGGCGGTACTGATGCCCTGACCCAAGGCCACCAGACCCAATACCGGCAGGTAATAGTCATAGATGCCGATCTTGCCGTCATATTTGCCAGAGGTCAGCGTCGCCATGTCGTCCATATCCGCCGGATTGACTTTGGTCTTGTCGTAAGAGATGGTGTTGTAGCCGAACTTCTCCGTCACGGCATAGGTTTTGCCGTCCACCGTATTGTTTGCCGCCATGACCAGTTCCGGGAAGAAATCGGCGGTCGGCAGCTTGTCGGCGGGCAGTTCGGCCAGTTTTCCGGCCTCGACCGCGCGGTGCACGTCGACGGCGTCAATCACCATCACGTCCCAGTCGCCGGGTTGCGATTGATCCAGAATCGCCATGCCCGCGGCGGTGACTTCGTATTCCTTCAGGTTCACCTTGACGTTGAACTTTGCCTCAAACGGTGCCACCAGCGCCGGGTCGGCGTGGTCGCACCAGACTAGAGCGTTGAGCGTATCCTCGGCAAAGGCGGGGGACGCAATGGTCAACAGGGCTAGGGCGGTCGCAGCACGAAAATGGGCTTTGTGAGCCATCACGTCTCTCCGGTTGGGGTGCCTCTGGCGGGCTTGATTGGGTCGGCGTACAAAAACATTGAGTTGACTCATTTTTAAAGTCAATGTCAAATTTTCCCAAATGTGAGACCCCAAGCTTGACCGGATTGCGCGCCCGCCAGAAAGCTCTTCGCCGCGAACGGATCCTTGATGCCGCGCTGCAACTGTTCCGGGAAGCAGGCTATGACGCCGTGCGCACCGAAGACATTGCAGCGGCAGCCGACGTTTCGGTCGGAACGCTGTATAACTACTTTGAAAACAAGGGTGATTTACTGTTGGCCCTGGTGACGCTTGAGGTGGAGGAGGTGTTGGAGCAGGGGGGGGCTGTGGTGACATCGCCGCCGGCGGATATCGCCGAGGCCCTGAACTGGCTGATCGGCGGTTATTATGACCACTCCAACGTCTATCTGACGAAAGAACTTTGGCGCACCGCAATGGCGCTTACAATTCAGGCAGCAGAGACGCCTTTTTCAGCACGATATACGGCGCTTGACCAAAGCCTGACCCAGCAGGTCTGCGCGCTGTTGGTTGAGTTGCAGCGGCTCGGGCGTGCACGCGCGGATGTGGATGCCCGCACTCTGGGGCAGGTGGTTTTCAACAACCTCAACCAGATGTTCATCGAATTCGTCAAGGTCGAGGAGATGAGCATTGAGACGCTCAAGGCTGCCGTTGCACGGCAGAACGCCGAGCTTGCGCGACTGCTGACGATTCCCGATCTGTGATGTCCTGCATGATCCCGGGGCGGCGGCGCGGACGGGAGAGGATCAAGCTGGCCGGCCGGCCGGGCGATCCGCGGAACGCGCCCCGCTGAAACCGGTCCCGACAAATCGTTCAGTAGGGGACACACGCCTCTTGCCAAGAGGGCGAGCTTTGTGCTGACTGTCTTAGAAAACGTTTTCCGACATCAGAATCGTGTGTGAGGATTGCACAAGGGCATCGGGAAAACCTTTTCTAATAACAATCGTGCGCATTGTTACCAACAGGAGGAAAACATGAAAGATCTTGATCTGCCCGGCATTCGCCGGCTTCTCTTCACGGCCTCGATGGTCGCATTCACCGCAGGTTCCGTAAGCGCGGAGACCCTGTCGATGTGGGTCCGCGAGTCGGCGGCGGATCCGGGGCAACTGATGATTGACCTTTGGAATTCCAGCCACGACAACAAGATCGAGCTGACCGCGATCCCGGACAGTCAGGTGATCACCAAGCTCGCGACTTCGGTGCAGGCAGGCAATGCGCCGGATCTGGTGTCCTTTGACCTGATCTACATGCCCGACTTCATGAAGGCGGGTTTTCTGACCGATGTGACGGACCAGCTGAACGCCGACCCGCATTACGCCACCCATGTTCAGGCCTACAAGGACATCTCGACCTATGAGGGCAAGATCTATGGCGTCGGCTTCACGCCCGACGTGTCGGTTCTGGCCTGGAACAAGGACCTGTACAAGGCCGCCGGGCTTGACCCGGAAAAGGGCCCGACCACGGTTCAGGAAATCGTCGATCACGCCCGCAAGATCCGCGCGCTGGGTGGCGACACCTATGGGTTCTGGTTCTCGGGCGCGTGCCCCGGGTGCAACATCTTTGTGACGTCACCGATGATGGTGGCCGCCGGATCCAAGATGCTGCCGAAGAACGGCGAGGACGAGGCGCTGACCGGTGACGGCGTCAAGATCGTGCTGGAAGCACTGAAGACCATGTGGGACGAGGACATGATCCCGGCCAACGCCGAAACCGACACCGGGGCCAACTTCGTGTCTGCCTTTACGACCGGCAAGATCGGCATCGCGGGGACCGGCGGCTTCCTGATCAGTCTGATGGCGCGCGAACATCCCGAGTTCAACTATGGCCTGTCCGTCCTGCCGGGCATCGAGCCGGGCCAGGTTTCGGCCTTTGTCGGCGGCGATGTCGTGGCCGTCCCGGCGAATGGCAAGAACGAGGCGGCGGCGCGCGAATTCTTGACCTGGGTCCTGTCGGATGACGCGCAACTGAACGGTCTGGCCAAGAATTCGATACTGACCACCCGGACCGACCTTGCCGACAACGAGTACACCAAGGGCAACGACAAGGTTCTGACGACCGCTGCTGCACTTGCAGCGGGCTATGTGCCGTGGGTGTTCCACTTTGCCGACATGGTGAATTCGGACTCGTCGCCCTGGATCGGAATGCTGCAGCAGGCGATCTTTGACGGCGATGTCGATGGCGCCATCGCAGATGCCCGGGCCGCGATGCTGGAAATCGCAGCCCGCTGACCGCAATCCGGCTGCGGCGTCGCTTGCGCCGCAGCCAACCCCCAAGGCAATCTGCCCCCGTAAGGGGAGGAACCCGACATGAGCAGACGCAAGAACCGCTGGACGGGCATGATCTATGTTGCCCCGGCCCTGATCTTTGTCGCGGTCTTTGTGCTGTGGCCACTTGGACATCTGTTGTGGCTGTCGTTGACCGCCAAAAGCCTGATGTCGGGGCCTGGCGCACCGGTGGAGTTCATCGGGTTCGACAACTATGCACGCGCCTTCGGTGACAAGAATTTCTGGCGGGCGATGACGTTCACGCTGACCTATACCGCCTATATCACGCCGATCCTGCTGGTCCTGAACCTGGCGCTGGCGCTTTTGGTGTCCAAGAACACCAAGCTGCGACGGGTAACCCGGACGGTGGTGTTCCTGCCGGTGGTGATCGGCCTCGCCTCGTCATCGCTGCTTTGGTACTGGCTGTTTGACCAGCAGGTCGGACTGTTCAACCAGCTGCTGGTCGATCTGCACATCCTTGACGAACCGCTGGTCTGGTTCAAGAAGGCAACGACGGGGGCCTACGGCGTCATCATCTCAGTCGTATGGAAGGTGGTCGGGTTCGGCATGATCCTGATGGTCGCCGGCATTCAGGCGATCAGCAATGACGTGATCGAGGCGGCGATGATCGACGGGGCCTCGGTCTGGATGCGAATCCGGCGCATCGTGATCCCGCTGGCGATGCGGTCGATCGTGCTGGCGACGCTGATTTCGGCAATCGGGTCGATGCTGGCATTTGACCAGTTCTATCTCATGTCCGGCGGCGGGCCGCGCGGGCAGACCTTCACCACCGTCTACTGGATCTATCAGTCCAGCTTTGTGCGGTTCGAGCTGGGCTATGGCTCGGCCCAGGCGGTGCTGTTGATGATCGTGATCACCAGCGGAACCGCGCTGCAACTGTGGCTGAGCCGAAAGGGGCAGAAATGACCGCGATGCCGATTGGGACGCGCCAGCCACGGGTGCGGCGGGGCGAATATCTGGTGGAGGCGATCTGCGTGGCGGTCATCGCCATCATGCTGTGGCCGCTGGTCATGTCGGCCTTTGCCTCGATCAAGTCGCCCGCCGAAGCCGCCGCCGTGCCGCCGACCTATCTGCCGCACAGCTTTTCCTTCGACAATTACCGCGAGATCATGGCCTATCACGCGGGTCTGTTCAGCT
>JANMCI010000238.1:0-11563 GCA_031361245.1 Rhodobacterales bacterium | reverse complement strand
GCCCCGCCATGACATTTAGGTAGTAAAGCTCATACCCATAGGGCGTGCCACATGGATGGTGACCCTTTGGCACAAGCGTCACATCGTGATTTCTGACGGCCATTGTCTCGTCCAGTGTGCCATCCTCGGTGTAGACGCGCTGAATGGCGAACCCCTGCGGCGGGTTCAGGCGCATGTAATAGGTTTCTTCCAGATAGGTCATGCGCGGAAAATCATCCTCGTCATGGCGGTGACTGGGGTACGAAGACCAATTCCCCTGCGGTGTGAAGACTTCGGTAACAAGGAGGCTGTCCGCCACATCAAGGGCTTCCATCGCGATGTTATTGATGAATCGGGTGTTTTGCCCGGTGCCCCTTTGGGTCAGCACAATCCCTTCCGGACCGAGCCGCGCCGCCTTGTGGCCGCCTTTTCCCGGAGCCGAGCAGACGGCCAGCGTGCAATCCGTAGTGGCGGTCGCCGACCAGTCAGTGCCATCGGGCACGTAAAGGCAATGCGGGGGCGTCTTTTCAAAGACATCCATCCGCTCGCCCATGACACCCCAGTCCTCGCCCGCCGCCTGCAGATGAGCTTTGCCCTCTACCAGCACCAGAATGACCTCGCGCCCCACTGTGGCCTCGGCGGCGCTTTCCCCGGCGGCCAGTCGGTACAGATTGAAGCCGACATAGCCCCAGCCCGCCGATTTTGGCGTGATCTCGTGGACCCTGCCATGCGTTCCGCGCGGCTTTACCAGCAATTCGCTCATGACCGTTCCCTTAATTCGTCCTGAAAAGCTACCGGGGTCAGCCCCCGGATCAGACGTCAGTCCGCCCGGCCCCGCTGCGCCATGCCGGTCTCGTATTCGGCCCGCGCTGCCCGCACCTCGGCCCGCAGGGACACTTCCGGCACCGCCACATCCCACCATGTGCCTCCGGCCTGCGTCGACGGCGCAGGATCGGTGTCGATGACGATCACGGTCGGAATGCGGGAAGTCTTGGCTGCGGCCAGAGCCGCCTCAAGCGCGCCGATGTCGGCCGCTTTCACCGCGTTCGCCCCCAGTGCAGCGGCATGGGCCACGAAGTCGATATGCGACGGATTCACGTGATAGCTGTCGTCGAGCATGTTGTTGAACGCAGCCCCGCCGGTGCCTTTTTGCAGCCGGTTGATGCAGCCGTATCCCCGGTTGTCGGTGAGCACGACAGTGAAGGGCAGACCCATCATGACCGCGGTTGCCAGTTCAGAATTGGCCATCATGTAGCTGCCATCACCAACCATGCAGATCACGTCTGCCGCAGGACGCGCCATCTTGATGCCAAGGGCACCGGCGATTTCATAGCCCATGCAGGAATAGCCATATTCCATATGATACCCACCGGCGGCAGCATCCCAGATCTTGTGCAACTCGCCGGGCATCGTCCCCGCCGCCCCCATGATCACGGTCGCCTTGCTGGCAGAGCGCTGAACCGCACCGATCACCTGAGAGTCCGAGGGCAGCGCATTGCCCGCACCCGGGGCAGCCTTGACAGCGGCTGTAGCGGCAAACCACTCTGTCCGCAGCTTGGCGTCGGCTGCGAACTTCTGGTTTCCAAGCGCCTTTCCAATGGTTTGCAGCGCGACCTTTGCGTCGGACACCAGTTGCACGGCGCCGTGTTTGGCCGCGTCATACGCCTGCACGTTGATCGAAAGGATACGGCGCTTGGGGTTCTTGAAAAGCGCCCATGAGCCGGTCGTGAAGTCCTGAAACCGCGTGCCGATGCCAATGACCAGATCGGCAGATTCGCAAACGATGTTGGCTGAAGACGACCCGGTCACCCCGACCGGGCCGAAATTCAGCTCGTGATCAAAGGCGAGCGCCGACTTGCCGCCCTGCGTTTCCACAACCGGCACATTGTGTGTCGTGGCAAAGGCTGCGAGATCCGCCTCGGCCTGCGAGTAGATGACCCCGCCGCCTGCCACGATGACCGGTTTCCTTGCTGCCTTGATCAGCGCGATCACCTCTGCCAGATCGCCGGCATCCGGCTCGGGCCGACGGAAGCGCCAAACCTTCGTCGCGAAAAACTCCTCGGGGTAGTCAAACGCCTCGGCCTGAGTGTCCTGACAGAAAGCCAGGGTCACCGGACCGCAGGTAGCAGGGTCGGTCATCACGCGCAGCGCGCGCGGCAGGGCCGTCATGATGTGTTCGGGCCGCGAGATCCGGTCGAAATAGCGGCTGACCGGGCGGAAGCAGTCATTGGCCGAAACTGTGCCGTCCTCGAAATCCTCGACCTGTTGCAGCACCGGATCGGGGGCGCGGTTGGCAAAGACGTCGCCCGGCACCAAGAGAACCGGCAGGCGGTTGACATGGGCCAGGGCCGCCGCCGTCACCATATTGGTGGCGCCCGGCCCGATCGAGGATGTCACAGCCATCGCCCGCCGCCGCCTGCTGGCCTTGGCGAAAGCGATTGCGGCATGAGCCATGGTCTGTTCGTTATGGCCCCGCCAGGTTGGCAAGGTGTCGCGGATGCCGTGCAGGGCCTCGCCGAGCCCTGCCACGTTGCCATGGCCGAATATGCCCCAGAACCCCTCGATGAAGCGACCGCCGTCTTCGGTCATCTGCACCGAAAGCCAACGAACCATGGCTTGCGCCGCCGTCAGTCTGATCGTGGTCATTGGACACCTCCCTTGCCCGTTCGGGCATCATCCCAGTATTTGCACATCCGGCGAAAGTTCGCGCTGAGCGTCGCTACAGCCGTCTTGTCGTCTATCTTGCCTTCCATCCAGTCCCGGCCAACACCGCCGTGAATCGTCCGACCCACGGCGAAGCCTTTCACCAAGGGATGCGCTGCCGCAAGCTTGAAAGACGCCGCCAACTCTGCTTCGGTCTGACCGAGGCCCAGCACGACGATGCCCTGCACGTGCGGGTCGCGTTCCGCGATCGCGGCGCAGGTCACTTCCCAAGCCCTTGCCGTTTGCATCGGTTCCAGTTTCCACCAGTCGGGATAGATGCCGATATCATAGAACCGGCTGATGAGTTTTGCTGTCGAATAATCATCGACCGGCCCGACTTTGGAGGGGATGACTTCCAGCAGAAGTTCCAGCCGGTTGCGCCGGCAGGCCTGGAACAGCCGCTCGACGACATCTTCCTGCCTTGCCTGCATTTCGGCGTCATCGTCGGGGTGGCAAAAGCACAGAACCTTGACGATATGCTCCAGGGGCCACTCGGAAAGGCCACCGAAATCGGCGCCAATCTCGGGTTCCAGTGTCAGGGGACGCGAGGTCGGCCATTCGACGGGACGGCCGATCCAGAGCCCCTTGCCCGCGGCACGGTAAAGGGCGGTTCGGCCAAGGCGGCTGTCGCAGAGCAGGCCGTAGCCTTCACGCCCGTCGGCAACCTCCAACGTGGCATCCAGGCACAGCTCTTTGAAGGCGGCAATCTTTTCGGGGGTGGCGCCGGGGGCCTCTTCCAACTGGATGCGGTGGTCATAGGCAAACGCGCGCACTTCGTGCCACTGCTTGCGACGATTGGTGGACCAGTGGATCTGTTCCAGATCGGCATCCTTGCGCAGCGCCGGAACCTTGACGCCGCGACCAAGGAAGAACTGCAACTCTTCCCAACTGGGGTAAGCCGGGGTGCAACCGTGACGGCTGACCGCGAAGGCGCCACAGGCGTTGGCGTATTTCAAAGTGGTCGGCCAAGGCTCATCATCGAGCCAGCCGCGGATCAGGCCCGACATGAAGCCGTCGCCGGCCCCCAGCACATTGAACACTTCGATCGGAAAGCCGGGTCCAGCCTCGCCACCGTCCAACGTCGCCGGAATTGCGCCGGCAAAGGCAGCCGCCCCCATCGGTCCGCGCTTGCAGACCAGCGTCGCCGTGGACACGGCGCGCACCGCGCGAAGCGCTGCCATGGTGTCGGTAGACCCGCCCGCTATGTGGAATTCTTCTTCCGTGCCGACAATCACATCAAAGAGGTGCAGGCTCGATTGCAGCTTTGCGGTGACTTGGGCGCTTTCGATAAAGCGCTCTTCCCCGGCGCCATGGCCGGCAAGACCCCAGAGGTTGGGACGATAGTCGATGTCGAGGGCCGTTCGCGCCCCGTGCTTTCGGGCGAGCTTCAACGCCTTGAGCACCGCCGCCTCGGTCTTGGGGTTGGACAAGTGGGTGCCGGTTGCCACGACTGACCGCGCTTCGGCGATGAAAGCCTCGTCGATGTCATCCTCGCACAGCGCCATGTCAGCGCAGTTTTCACGGTAGAAGATCAACGGGAATTGCTTTTCATCCCGGATACCAAGCAAAACCAGGGCAGTCAGACGCTCCGGATCGGTCTTGACCCCACGCACATCCACCCCTTCGCGCGTCAATTCCTCGCGAATGAACCGCCCCATATGTTCGTCGCCGACCCGCGTTATGAGCGCGGATTTCAGGCCCAATCGGGCAGTCCCCGCTGCCATGTTTGTCGGAGAGCCGCCAATGTATTTCTGGAACGACCCCATATCCTCGAGGCGCCCGCCAACTTGCGCCCCATAAAGGTCAACGGACGAGCGGCCAATGGTGATCACATCCAGCATCTTTTTCACGTTCGGCTCCTTGAAACAGCGCAGCGATCGGAAAGACTCAGCCAGTTCCGATATTTTTGGAATTTTTATTCTATTTTCTGGAAAAGCAAAAGCTTTTTCTTTAGTCCTGCTCGCCTCGGGCCGAACCAACGGCAACCGCAAGTGCGATTGCCATGGCAATCGTTGCAGAAAGCGACCGGAATGCCCCGAAATCGACTTCCGGCACGGTAATCACGGCGCTGGACAACTTGACCAACGGACTGGACATCCGGTCCGTCAGTCCGACGACAGTCAGACCACGCAACTGGGCGTCCTGAGCCAAAGCAAGGGTCTCTTCGGAATAGGGCGCGAAAGTGATTGCCAACACGGCATCGCCCGGACGCAAGGCAAAACGGTGGTCCAACTTGCCGACACCGTCGTGCAACATTGCCGGCACCGACATCTTTTCAAACACATAGGCCAGATAGGTCGCGACGGGAAAGGCACGTCGCAACCCTACCACATGGACGGTATCGGCTGCTGCCAAAAGCGCTACGGACCTGCCAAGTGCCGCCTCATCCGCCGTTTTGGCCAGTGTCTCCAGCGACAGACGCCCTGCTTCGATGAACTCTGCAAGGAGGGCAGACGGGCTGCCGGCACCTTCTTCCTTGAGATTCTTGAGTCGCGTCGAATAGTCGGGCCAACCGGGGCTGTAGGCCTCGCGGAACATCCGCTGCATTTCGGAAAAGCCAGAAAAACCGAGGATCTGACAGAACCGCATCAACGCAGAAGGCGGCACGTCCGCCCCCGCCGCCAGCTCTGCCACCGTTGACACGGCAATGCGATCGGTGTTGGCCGCGATAAAGTCGGCGCATTGGCGCAACCGGCGCGGCAATTCCGCACTGACATTGGCCAACCTGACCCGAAACTCATCCACAGAAGCGGGCGCCGTGACGGCACCGTCCGTGATGACCTGACTTTCTGCCATGTGCCCCGCCCGCAGTGACCTTTTCCAAACGCTAGCAGTCTGGAACGAATATTCCAACCAGATTTGGAAGATTTATTACAGAGGCGGGATTGGCGGCCTCAGGAAAAGCGGCCTGCAAGCGCCGCCTGCACCGACGGTGTCACGAATTTCGACACATCCCCCCCGAGTCGGGCGATTTCCTTGACCAGTTTGGAAGCAATCGCCTGGCGTCTCGCGTCGGCCATCAGGAAAACGGTCTCGACTGTCGCATCAAGCGCGCGGTTCATCCCGACCATCTGGAATTCATACTCGAAATCCGCGACGGCGCGCAGGCCGCGAATGATAATCCCCGCTCCGACATCGCGCGCACAGTTGATCAGCAGGTTCTCAAAAGGATGCACCACGATCTCGCCACCGGTCTTGGCGATGATCGCGGCACATTCCGCCTCGACCATCTTGACCCGTTCTTCCAAAGAGAACAGCGGCCCCTTGTCGCGGTTTATTGCCACCCCGATGACCAGCCGGTCGACCAGCGCCATGGCACGCTCGATGATATCAACATGGCCCAAGGTGATTGGGTCGAACGTTCCGGGATACAGGCCGATGCGCATGAGCTGCCTTTCGTTGACTGGCGCTCAGGCAACAATAGAGTGTGCGCCGATGCAAGGAAGAAATCGGCGGGGTCAGAAACCCTTGATCATGCCTTCCAGAGCGTCCTTCTCCATCGACAGCTCGGACAGGCGCGCCTTCACGACGTCACCGATCGAGATAAGACCGACCATTTGCCCGGCCTCGACCACGGGCAAGTGGCGGAAGCGACCGTCGGTCATGCGCTGCAGCACGTCATCGGCTTTGTCGGTGCGGGCGCAGGTCGTGACCTTGGACGTCATGATTCCATCCACCGAGTCGCTCATGCAGGCCGGTCCGCGCCGCCCAAGTTCCCGCACGATGTCTCGCTCGGACACGATGCCCGCAACTTTCTTGCCGTCCTTCGAGATGACGATCGCACCGATCCGCCGCAAAGACAGTGTCTCGGCGACCTTGCCAACACTGGTGCCCGGTGGCAGCGTCACCACTCCATCGTCGGATTTTGATTTGAGAATTTGACTGACGAGCATGGGACTCTCCCTTTCTCTGTCCTTGTCAGGCTGCGCCTGAACCTCGCGTGTGTCAATCAAATTAGGCGCTTGGCCTATTTGATCTGGCCCTCGAGCCTGCTCATTTCGGCACGAAATTCAGAGGTCAGCAAGGTCGCAAAACGGGTCAACCGATCGACCCTGCCGTCATCGGCGTGACGGATCAGCCAGAAAGCGCGGGTGAGACTGATTTGCTCTGGGATCACCCGCCTGAGTTCCGGTGCCGCCGGCAGGGCAAAATCATGCACCACCCCGAGCCCAGCGCCGTGGCGCAGCCAGTTCAACTGAACCGAGACCGAATTGGAGGCAAGTGGAACCGATGCGACCCCAATGGCGGTCAAATAATCGAGCTCCTTGTCGAAAATCATGTCGGGGATGTAACCCACAAACCGGTGGTCGGCCAAATCCTGCGGTCCCCGGATCGGCGGATGGCTGGCCAGATAGTCGTCGGAGGCTGCCAGATGCAGCTGATAATCGGACAGCTTCTGAACGGTCAACCGACCGGCCTCGGGTCGGGACACCGCGACGGCCATGTCGGCTTCGCGCTTGGACAGATTGAAGACGCGCGGAAGGGCGACGATCTGCACTTCCAGCCCCGGATTGGCGTCACAAACCCGCGCCAACACTTGCGGCAGCAGGTAGTTGGCACAGCCGTCTGGCGCACCGATGCGGATCTGCCCGGTCAAGCCCTCGGGTCGGGTCAGCGCTTCGGCGGCGCTTTCCATTACCGTTTCCGCACGTTCGGCATGGGCCAGGAACCGGGCGCCATCTTCGGTCAGGGCATAGCCCTGCGGCCCTTTGACAAAGAACCGCGCCCCCACGGCATCTTCCAGACGCGCCACACGACGACCGACTGTTGCCGGGTCAATTTTGAGAGTGCGCCCTGCCCCTGAAAGGCTTTCGGCCCGCGCCACCGCAAGAAACACCCGCAAGTCATCCCAGTCCATGTCCGTCATTCACCGTCAAAGTAGTCCAGGTTCATATCGATGCGTCCCATGAAGCGAATCGTGGGCCGATCCTTGCCGGCAAGCGATGCGACGCCGAATTTCCCGCTGTCAGGGTATTCCACCACCTCCGGCTCCAGCTTGGTAGAGAACGTCAGATAACGCAGCGGGGCCGCGCTGGTGTTCTCGATCTGATGCGCCGTCGTGCCATCGCCGGGTGGTGCGGCGATCAGGTCGCCGGCTCTCACCGGGGCGCTGTCTGCGCCGCAATGATAGGTGCCTTCGCCCTCAAGGATGAACATCATCTCTTCGTTCACATGATGGGCATGTTTTGGGAAAGCCCGCTTGCCGGGCGGCACCACGGCCAGACTGACCCCCAGCTTGCGTGCGCCGATCATGGCGCCAAGGCTGGCGAACTGGCCGTCGAATTTGGCACCGTTTCCGACCGGCCCAAGCGTGGCATCAGCAATATTCATGATCTGTTTCATCGGACACCCCTGCAAAAACGCAAAACCCAACTGAAATCTTGCCTCTGTTCGCAGCAATTACGCAATACTATTGTGGTGGCAACTCAAAGGGAGAGCGCCATGAAGGAAATCGGTCACTGGATCAACGGCAAGCATGTTGCAGGCACTTCGGGCCGCAGCGCCGATGTCTTCAACCCTGCCACCGGCGAAGTGCAGGCAAAGGTCGCGCTGGCGTCCAAAGCCGAGCTTGACGCCGCGACCGCCGACGCAGCCAATGCGCAGGTGAAGTGGGGTGCCACCAATCCGCAGCGCCGCGCGCGGGTGATGATGGAATTCGTTCGCCTGCTGAACCGGGATATGGAAAAGCTGGCGACTGTATTGTCTTCGGAGCACGGCAAAACGGTCCCCGATGCAAAAGGCGACATCCAGCGCGGGCTGGAAGTGATCGAATTCTGCATCGGCGCGCCGCACCTTCTGAAAGGCGAGTTCACGGACAGCGCCGGTCCCGGCATCGACATGTACTCGATGCGTCAGCCGATTGGCGTGGCCGCTGGGATTACCCCTTTCAACTTCCCGGCCATGATCCCGATGTGGAAAATGGGCCCGGCCCTCGCCTGCGGCAACAGCTTTATCCTCAAGCCGTCTGAGCGCGACCCTTCGGTCCCGCTGATGCTGGCTGAACTGCTGAAGGAAGCCGGGCTGCCGGACGGTGTGTTGCAGGTCATCAACGGCGACAAGGAATCGGTCGACGCCATTCTGGACAATCCGCAAATCGCAGGCATTGGCTTTGTAGGATCCACCCCGATCGCAGAGTACATCTATTCGCGCGGCACCGCGAACGGCAAGCGCGTCCAGTGCTTTGGTGGTGCAAAGAACCACATGATCATCATGCCCGATGCCGATATGGATCAGGCGGCGGATGCGCTGGTGGGGGCCGGTTACGGGGCTGCGGGCGAACGCTGCATGGCAATCTCGGTCGCGGTTCCGGTCGGCGATGAGACCGCTGACCGCCTGATCGCCAAGCTGATCCCGCGCATCGAAAAGTTGAAGGTCGGCCCCTATACCGGCGGCAATGATGTGGATTACGGCCCGGTCGTGACCGCCGCCGCCAAAGCCAACATCCTGCGGATGATCGAAGGCGGCGTGGCTGCGGGGGCCAAGCTGGTCGTCGACGGCCGGGGCTTCAGGCTGCAGGGCTATGAAGACGGCTTTTTCGTAGGCCCCCACCTCTTTGATCACGTCACGACGGATATGGAAATTTACCGAAAGGAAATCTTCGGCCCGGTCCTGAGCACCGTTCGCGCCAAAACCTATGAGGAGGCCCTCAAGATGGCGATGGATCATGAATACGGCAATGGAACTGCGATCTATACCCGCGACGGAGACACGGCGCGTGACTTCGCCAACCGGGTCAACGTGGGCATGATCGGCATCAACGTGCCAATCCCGGTGCCGCTGGCGTACCACACCTTCGGCGGCTGGAAGAAATCGGCGTTTGGCGATCTCAACCAGCACGGACCCGACAGTTTCCGCTTCTATACCCGCACCAAGACCATCACCTCGCGCTGGCCCAGTGGCATGAAGGAAGGCGCCAGCCTGAACTTCAAGGCGATGGACTGATTTGCACTAGGGACGATCCCACCACCGCCTGCTAGCGCTTGGTGGTGGGATCTCCATTGGCACTGGTTTCCCCTTCGCAACAAGGGATAACGATATGGCACGCATCGCATTGATCCTTACGGTTTTCGCAAGCCTGCTGCTTGCCACCGCCGCAGAGGCGGGTCCAAAGGGCAACAGCGGGAACGGGTCGGCCCTCAATTGCCCTCCTGGCCTGGCCAAGAAGAATCCGCCCTGCATTCCGCCCGGACAGGCAAAGAACAAAGCGACATCAAACGACTCTGACGACGCTTTGGACGCACCCATCATCCTTGGTCCGGGCGATCTTCTGGCCGGGGACTATGTTGTGCTGATCAACCCGCAAATCTACCGGCCCGATCTGAATGCGGACTATGTGCGTTTTGGCGACTACCTTTACCTCATCGATCGCGACCACGCACTTGTGCTGGACCGCATCGGCCCGGTGTCCGACTGGAACTGGTCCTGGGACGACACCGACTTTGCAAACTGCCCGCCCGGTCTGGCCAAAAAGGACCCGCCATGCGTTCCCCCCGGGCTGGCCAAAAAGGGCGTCACGGCCCGGACAGGGGACCGCGATGGCCAGTTTGACCCCTATGGCATCGGCGACCGCTTGCCGGATGGCTACGTCACCATCATCGACCCGTGGCTTTTCCGGCCCAACGACCAAGCCTATTATGTCCGTCGCGGCGACACCCTCTACCGGATAGACCGTGAGACCGGGCTTATTCTGGATATCCTGGGCAAACTCGCCGACCTGCTGGGCTGACCCGTCAGTCCGGCTTTTTCGCGGGCAAAGGGCCACCGTCACAGGGGCTGATGTGCCTTGTAGTGACCGAGGCCGGTGATCGAGGCGTTTGGGACTTGCCTGTCGCAAGACCGCAGGCCAAGGTGAGACATGACGTGGTTTGCCGACCTTGGGATTGTTCCTGCCAGCACCGCCCTTCTGGCGGCCCTGCCCCGGCGCAGCCTGCCTGATGGCACGGCGCTCTTTCATCCGGGCGAAGCGGCGCAAGCCTTTGTCGTGGTCCTTTCCGGCCGGATCGATGTTTCGCTGGTGGGCGCGTCGGGGCGCGAGATCCTGCTTTATGCGGTGGAGCCGGGACAAAGCTGCATCCAGACCACATTGGGCCTGCTGGGGGATGATGCCTATACCGGCGAGGCGGTAACGGCAGGTCCGGTTGAGATCGTGCTGATTCCGCGTGCGTTGTTCCTTCAACTCATGGACACAGATGCCGCATTCCGTGCCTTTGTGCTGCGAGCATTCGGCAGACGGATGGCCGATCTGACGCATCTATTGGAACAGGTTGCCTTTGGCCGCATTGACCAAAGGCTCGCTGCGGCCCTGTTGGCCCTTGCCCAAGGCGACATCGTCAGCGCCACGCAAGCCGACCTCGCAGCGCGGATCGGGTCGGCCCGCGAAGTGGTGTCACGCAAGCTGGAGGCCTTTGCACGCGAGGGGATGACAGCCAACGAACGCGGACAGGTTCGGCTGTTGCGGCCCGATCTGCTGCGACAGCGTGCCGCAGCTGATCTGTGACCAGATCACAGATCAAATTTGCAGGCAGGATACAGTCTCTGCAGCGCCCCGAAAACCGGGGCCGGAAAAAGGAGATTGTCATGTTCAAAACCAATGAAGGCACCGTCGACCGCGTCGTGCGGGTTATCGTCGGGGTGGCGCTGCTGGTGTGGTTCTTTTACGACAACACCACGGGCGCGTTGCACTATGCCAAACTTCTCGGCGTCGTGCCGCTGGTGACCGGGCTGGTTGGCACTTGCCCGATCTATTCCCTGCTGGGCATTTCGACCTGCCCGATGAAGAGCGCCTGAGGCGAGAGGTGGGGTGACGCCCCACCCTACTCGGCAGCGTGACGCCGGGGGTGGAGCATGTCCTTGAGGTAGCGGCCCGTGTGGCTGCCCTCAA
>JANMCI010000302.1:0-11765 GCA_031361245.1 Rhodobacterales bacterium | reverse complement strand
TCGGCAGGCGCGTCACAAAGCCAGGGTTCAGCACGTCGAACACCGAATTGGCGGCGAGGGTGGACAGGACGCGCGGGTGGGCGTGCAGAGCGAAGGTGCTGCTTTCGCGCAGGCTGAGCAGCCCCGCGATGGCATCAATCTCTCCATTGGTCAGGATCACCCCGGCAATGGGCGAATGGCGCAAGGCATCCTTGGCAGGGTGAAGCGCGGGCGTGTCGAGGATTTGCTGGCGAATATCGGGCGAGGCGTTGATCAAAAACCAGTGCCGCCCGTCATCGGCGCTGATCGCCGCCGAAACCTGCGTGTTGCGCAGTGTTGGGTCTGCCCAAGCCGCCGCACAAACCCTGCAGTTGCAGTTCCACTGGGGAACGCCGCCGCCTGCTGCGGAGCCAAGGATGACGACCTTCAACATGGGCGCCCCCCTTCATCCGCAGCAGGCTGTGGTATTACTTCTGCTTGGCGCAGGCGTACATGTTGATTTCCATGCCGACTGCGACTTCGGCGATCTTCGGGGTCTTCCAAGCCATGATAGTCTCCTCCTGATAAAACTCGACGCCGGATGCAGGCGTCATGCCGCGCAAGGTCACTCCTGTACATGTTGGACGCTAACAGCTGCGACGAAATGCCACCATCTATCCTTGGCATAGGTCTGACCTTTCGGTCCAGAGCCGCTGGGCCCGCGATGCAGGGCGGCATGGGTGCCACGGCGGGCATGGCAATCGACTGGCCCACGGCCTGCAGCGTCGAAAGGAAGGCAGCATAAGGCGCGACCCGCAGGTATTGCGAAGGCACCATCGCCACGATGCGGCGCGGCTCCAGATCGATCGCATAGAGCCGAACGCCTTTGCGCGCATGGTCCCCTGCCAGCGCCGTGAGGGCGGGCACCACGCAAACCCCAATTCCCGACGCGACCAGATTCAGCGCCAGTTCGAAACTGCGCACCTGGACCGAGAGGTGATTCTTCGGAAAGGCCGCATCGAACCAGCTTTGAATCCGGCTGGAATGCTGCGTGCCAAAGACAAACTGTATGGTGCTGTTCAGCACCCGCAGGTCGGCTGCGGACAGATCGCGCTTCAAATCGGTCACCTGCGACAGGTCGATCCGGTCCGGCACGGCCAGAACGAAAGGGTCGGCCATGATGGAGATCTGCTGGAAACCGGCGCTGACTTCGGCCACCGAATTGGCGGCCATCAAGCCGACGTTGACGCGGCGGGCATAAAGCAGGTCGATGATCTCGGCCGGGGCGTTTTCGTGGATGTCATAGTCGATGCCGGGGGTGCTGGTAGCCAGATCCTGCATGGCGGCGGGCAGGATGACCCGCATGACCGAGGCAACGCCGGCAATGCGCAGGGTCTGGCGCGCGGGCTGGCCGGTGGTGGGCAGGCTGTCCTCCAGTTCCTGCGCCGAGCGCAGAACCTGTTCGGCCTTGCGCAGCAGCATCTCGCCGGTCTCGGTCAGGACCATGCGGTTTGACCTTCGGTCGAACAGGGCCGCACCGATGGCGGCCTCGAACCCGGTCAAGTGCTGCGACAGGGTGGGCTGCGTGACGTTGAGCAGCTTTGCGGCCCGGGTCAGCGTGGCCGAATGGGCCACGGCCCAGAAGATGCGCAGACGCCGGAGAGTGATCTCAGCCCCGGATTTCTGCCCCGCGAAGAGTTCGGCCACCACATCAGACGCATCGCTTTCCAGATCGGCGGCGGTCTCGGCGGTCGGGTTGATCAAAGCCTTGTTCTTGGCCATCAGGCTTTCTCCAGGCACCACATTGGCGCAGCAGACCAGGAGGGCGCCCCCCTGCTCCTAATAAGCCCGAGCCTGCATTGAATAGTAAGATGTAATCCATTGGGGCGGCAAATGCTGCGCAACATTCCGGGGTCAGACGACCTGCAGCGGCGCGGTGCGGGTATAGACCGCACCGTTGGAATCGCGCCATTCAAAGGCCAGAACCCCGGACATCCGCGCGATCATCTGAAACGACAGATAGGGATTGGTGGCGATGGCGGGCATCCAGCTTCATGTCGAACACCGTCGCGCCGGCTTGAGAACAGGTGAAACGCTGGATGATGCGCAAGGGCACATCGGCGTAGAATTCGTCAAGCCTGAGGCCGGTTTCCATCGGATGGGTGATGACGGTGCGAACCGTGATCACCTCGCCCAAGCGGGCCATTTCGGGCACGGAAATCTTGATCGTTGGCTGCCAGTCGGGCGGCAGGGCGTCGCCGCTGGCGGCGGTGGCGCAGGCGCCGAAGGTCACACTGACCCGGGCCGAGGTGCGCCAATGGTCCCCGGCGCGGCTCTCCAACACGGCCACCACATCCTACGCGCCGTTCAGGCGGATGCGGGTGCTGAACCACGGCACGCCGCCAAGGGGCGTGAAGTGCAGCGTGCAGATGCCGGGCCGGGGGTTGCTGCTGCCGTAAAGCGCAAGCGTGCGCGGATAGTCCGCCTCGGTCATCGGGCTGTCGGAGGTCACCGTCAAGGGAACCGAGGTGCCCTGGTCGGAATGCTGCGGCAAGTCCAGGGTGATGCGCCCGTCCTGGGGGGCGATCTTGCCGAAAGCCTGCAGGATGGCGTAGGGCACGTCTTCGGGCCGGGCACGGGCCGGACGCGGCAGGGCGGGCAGCAGAAGGGCCGCTGTGGCCCCGGTCAGAAACTGGCGCCGCGCGGAGGGGCCGGCAATCACGGGCTGGCCTTTCCAGAAGGGGCTGGCCTTTCCAGAAGACAGAACCGGCGCGACCCCCAAGGGGATGCGCCGGAGGTGGTCAGGGGATGTCTCAGATCGCGATCTTGCTGAACGGCATCTGGCACACCCAGGTTCCGGTCAGCTTGAACACGGCATGCGCCAGTGCCGCCGGCGGCGGCCCCACCGGGGGCTTGCCGATCTCCGAGAAGCGTTCGTGACCCGAAAGCCACTCGAAACGGACGTTTATGGCGCAGGGCAGGATCGTGTCGTTCTGACGCAAGACACGGTAGGTATCGAGGTTGCCCTCGACGATCTTGCTATCAGACACGTTCAGCTCTTCGAACATGGCCGAGCCGAGCCCCAAGATCACCCCGCCTTCCATGCCAGCACATTCGATGGTTTCATTGATGATCCCGCCGGTGTCAAAGGCCAGATCGACATGCGGGATATGCCAACGCGTTCGACGCCATGATGTGGAAGGTCCCAATCATGGCGATTGCATCGGACAACGCCAACGCATCCCCCATCGGCGCCTTCAAGCCACCCGCTGCTCCGGCACGTTGGCCGGAGTTCATGGATGTCTCGACGCTTGCCGAATACATGGGCATGAGTCCGTCCAGCTTTCGCAAGCTTGTCGAAACCGGCGTCATTCCGGGCCGAGCCTGGTGACCTGCACCCGGACCAAGCGTTGGCGCAAAAGCCAGATTGACGAAGTGGTTGCACGTCGTGTGGAGGCACGGACGATGGGGCCTTCGATTGACGAATTGATCCGGTCGGCGGGCATCCACCCCACTTCGCGGAAAGGGCTCTGATATGGCTCGGCTTCGTGATTGCTTGATTGAAGAAAAAGCCCGCCACGGAACGCAACGATTCCACTTTCACCGTCGGCCCGACGGTCGCAGGATCACCATCGCTGGTGAGCCGGGCCAAGCGGGATTCGAACGGCGCTACAATTGGCTACTGTCCGGTCGAGACGCCATTGAGGAACGAAAGGCTGCATCTGTTGAACGCATTCGGGGTGGCCTAGCACCACAAACTTTCGCCGAGTTGTATCATGCCTATGCGGTCCATCTCGACAAGAAGCAGTCGTTGAGAGAAATCGCATCGTCAACACGCAAACACTACAGCAGGCTGTTGCAGCAACTGGTGGACCCCTGCGGCGAGGTTCACCTGTCTGTCACCGAGGAGCGTCACCTGGTCGCGATCCTGGACAACCAGACGCACACGAAGAACACCTTCAAAAACTTCTTGCGGGCCGTGAAGTTGATCTTTGCCTATGCGAAGAAGTATCACGGGCTGTCTCCGAATCCGGCGGTGCTGTTGGAGAAAAAGACCATTATCACGGACGGGTTTCGCGAATGGGACGATACTGACTTGGAGCAGTTCTTCGCCGCCCATCCAATGGGGACCAAGGCTTATCTGGCCATGATGCTGCTTATGCATGTTGCCCCGCGTCGATCCGATCTGGTCAACCTCGGTCCAGCAAATATCATCGAACGTGGCGGCAAACAGTTGGTGTGGTTCAAGCCGCAAAAAACGACCCAATTGTCCAACGTAGAGGTGATCGTTCCGCTTCATCCTGAACTGGTTTTGCCATCCAGAGCACCAAGATCGGGGCGGACACGTTCTTGGTCACCGAGTTCGGCAAACCATTCACATCCAACGGTTTCGGGAACAAGATGGCCGAGTGGCGTGACGCCGCCGGTATCACCAGCGGGGTCGCATGTCGTGGGATGGGCAAGACCGTCGGCATCAATTTCGCTGAGAACCAAGCGTCTCCATATTAGATCATGGCGACCTTGGGACACACGCCCCCAAGGCCACAGAGGTCTACACGAGGGGTGCGAACCGTCGGAAACTGGCTACGCTGGCGGCGTCGAAATCCACGCTGTCGGCGGTGAAGAAGAAGTGAGTCGAGGGGGTGAAAGACTCCCCCCGACACACCATCTCACACACCTGACGAAATGGGCAAAATTAGTGTTTGATTTTAATATGATTGGTGACCCCGGATGGATTCGAACCATCGACCTGCCGCTTAGGAGGCGGCCGCTCTATCCCCTGAGCTACGGGGCCACTCCGCGCCTTCATGCAAGGAAACCTTTGCGCTTGCAAGCAAGGGATTGGTCAGACCCATCGGCGGCAGGTCGGGACGAAGCGCCAGATTGACGGCCAAATCGCGGGCGACGGCGCGGACCGGCAGGGGTATCTGGGGTCTGGTTGCCGTGCGGCGGGAAGCTCATGCCCGCTGCGGACCGGCGGCAAAACTGCGGATCGCTGCGCAAATCCGGTCGATCCGCACGTCCGACAGGCTGGGCCAGAAGGGCAGGCTCAACACCTCGCGCGAGAGGCGGTCGCTTGGGGTCTCGCCGGCGGGGGCGAAGGCGGCAAAAGGGGCGTTGCGATAGACCGGCACCGGGTAGTGGAGGCCAGTTGCGATGTTCTGGGCGTCGAGATGAGCGCGCAGGGCGTCGCGGTGCGGGGTGCGCAGCACGAACAGGTGCCAGACTGGGGCGTCGCCTGCGGGGGTGATGGGCAGGTGGATGTCAGGCAGGCCCGCCAGCCCCGCCAGATAGCGCTTGGCTACGGCGCGGCGCTGGATGCACATGGTTGCGAAATTGGCGAGCTTGGCGCGCAGGAACGCTGCCTGCAATTCGTCCAGACGGCTGTTGGTGCCGATTTCGTCAGTGAAATACTTCTCTCGTGCTCCGTAGTTCCGCAAGAGCGCCACCCGCTTTGCCAAGGTGTCGTCCGACGTGACAACGGCACCGCCGTCGCCAAGGGCGCCGAGGTTCTTGGTCGGGTAAAAGCTGAAACAGCCGATGCGGCCAACGCTGCCCATGACCTGCCCCTGACTGGTGGCGCCATGAGCCTGTGCGGCGTCTTCGATCAGCGGCAGATTGTGCGCGGCGCAAAGAGCGGCGAGGCCCACAGGGTCGGCGGGGTGGCCGTAAAGGTGGACAGTGATCACAGCGCGGGTCCGCGGGGTTATCAGCGGCTCTACCATGGCGGCGGTGATGTTGAAGCTGTCGGGCGCAGGTTCGCAGGCGACCGGCGTGGCACCGACGGACAGCACGGCGAGCCATGTGGCGACAAAGGTATGGGCCGGGACCACGACCTCGTCCCCCGGCCCGACATCAAGCGCGCGCAAGGCCAGCACCAGCGCATCCAGCCCATTGCCGACGCCCAAGGCATGGCGGGTCTGGCAGAGGGCTGCAAACTCGGCCTCAAAGGCGCGCAACTCGGGTCCCAGAATCCATGTGCCGGCCGCCATCACCCGTGCATAGGCCGCGTCCAGACCGGGGCGCAGAATGGCGTGTTCGGCGGCGAGGTCCAGAAAGGGGATGGGGTCATTCGGCATGGGCAGTCCATTCTTGGTGGCGATAGAGCCAGATCCGTTACAGCTCGCTTTTCAACAGACGGTCAAGCGACACTTCGATGTGAAACTGGCTGGCCAAACCAGCGCCGAAGCCGGATTTGAAGCGCAGAAGGTCGCGGTTTTCCGACCAGCCATCCTCTAACGTGCTGCGGCCGAAGGAGAACTGCGCAAAACGCTGGGTGACGGCACCCTCAAGGGCAAGGGCGACGCCATAACTGGAGGCGCCAAGACGCAGCCCCGCATCGGTTGCGCCGTTGTATTGGTTGTGCAGTGTCCCGTTGCCGTAATCGATGAACCAAAGCCCGGCCAAAACCTCGTCTGATGGGCCGCGGATCAGCACACCACGGCTTTGCGCCCCAAGGCGGCGGTGCAGGTCGATTAGTTCAGCGGCCGAATGCACGGCGGGACGGCCGAACTTGCGCTCAAGGCGGCCAGAGATCGTGCTATGGAGTTCGGTCCAGTCGGCGGCGGTTTCAACCGGCTCGGCGCGCAATCCCTTGCGCTCGGCGCGGCGGATTTCCGATTGCCAATAGTTGCGCTCCGGCACGGCGGGATCCAGCCGCAGGATCGACCAGAGATCAAGCTGGATGACGCGACCCTGTTGGATGAGATGGGGCAGCAGCCCGTCGTCGGGCTGGCGCAACAGGGGCGCGGGTGTGGTCCGGTAAAGCAGCCTGCGCAAGCCCTGCCCGCGCAGCCAGAGGGCCGCGTCTTTCAGGAAGGCCCGGGTGTGGAGCGGGTCGCGGACGAGGGCAATCACGCCGCCAAAGCTGCTGCCGGGATGCGAGACGGCAAGTTCGGGGTCTGTCAGGTCGGCGGCAAGCGGAAAGACCATGGAAATCCGGGTTTCCCCGGACCTGACCCCGACAAGACTGAGGTCACGAAAGCGCGGGCCGTGGTAGTCAAGAAAACGGCGGCTGTGCAGGACGGTGCCGCCATGAGCGGCATCGACCACGGCGTCCCAGTCGGCAGCCATTTCGGGGCGGTAGGGGAGGGCCTGAAACGCGCTGGCTGGCATGGCCGTTGCCTAAACCCGGCCGCGGTATTTCAGGAAGTCGTCGTAATCGCGGATATAGTCGGCCTCTTCATAGGGGGCCGAGGCCAGCACAAGCAGGGTCGAACCCGGCTCCAGCGAGGTAAAGTCGCGCCAGTTGTTGGGCGGCACGATCAGATAGTCGCTGGGACGCTCCAGCAGATGGGTGATGCGGGTGAAACCGTCATCCAGCTCAAAGCTGATCCGGCCCGCCACCGCGACGACGGCCTGCGTGAGGTTGCGATGGGCGTGGCCGCCACGCTGTTCGCCCTGGCGCATCCCGTGGATCCAGTAGACCCGCTTGACCTCGAATGGCAGGAGGGCCGCGCAATCCAGAACGGCGATCCGGCCTGAGACATTCTCATCCGGGGCCACGATTTCTGTAAGGTGCTGCAAACCCTGCGAGAGTTTGGTCATTTCGGACGCCACGGATAGGTGCGGGCCTGCATGCAGGGACCACAAAGGTCATTGGCCCGGCCTTCGGCCAGATCCGTGCGGAAGCGCCAGAATTCGGGGGAGTTGTAGAATTCGACCACAGGCGGCGGAGTTTCGTAGTCCATGCCGTAGCGCTCGGCCATCTGGTCACCGGTGTTTTCCAGCATGTAGCAGCAGGGCAGAACCCGGAACCGCTCGCCCGAGCGGGTGTACTGGAAGGGCTTGAGATAAGGGTACTGACAAAGCCGCACGTCTTGCGCGATTTCCTCGGGCGTGGGTTCGCCGGGGTCTTCGGGGGTGGCGGCATTCGCGGGCGGGCGGATAAGATACCCTGCGAGGTCAACCCGAACGCCCAGCGCCTTGCCCACGGCGCGGGCCTCGTCGGTGATGCGGTAGATCTCTTCGATAGGCATGTGGGACAAGTGGAATTCGCCGGTGCGGGCGATGATCTCGGGGTCATTCATTTCCATCGGCTGGGCATAGATCATCGGCACGCCAAGATCGGCCGCAATGCGAACGACATCGGGCAGTTCGCCGATGTTGCGGGTGATGGCGGTGAAGGAAAAACCAAGGTCTTTGGGGTAGCCAGTATCGGCGCGGATGGCGCAGATTTCACGGGCATTTTCGATGAAACGGTCAAAGCTGCCGCCGCGGCGGATGCTTTCAAACGTCTCGGCGCAGGCGCCGTCGATGGACAGACCCATCTTGTCGATCATCGACACCGCCTTGCGGAAGCGCCCCTTGGGCGGGATCGAGCCGTTCGAGATGACGTCGATGATGGCACCCGGATGGGCGGCGCGGCACGCCTCGATGATGTCGCAGAATTCGGGGTGCAGGAACGCCTCGCCCGTGGTCAGCGAGATGTACTGGTAGGCATGACCGGAGCTGTCAGCCAGCATCTTGCAGACATCGGGCACCGAAACATAGGTCTTCTTGAACATGCCTTCGCGGTAGCAGCCGATGCACTTGAAATTGCAGTTTTCCGTGATGGCCAGCCAAAGCCCGTCCGGGGCCAGAAGACGGGTGCCGGCAAGGCTGTCGGCCCGAACTTGCGCAAGATGCTCTAGGTATGCGATGTCGAGGTCGGTCGCCGCCGGGCTGTGTGTGTTCATGGGGTCCCTTGGTCGTGGGCCTGCGCGCCCGCGGTTTGCCAGTCATAGCGCCCTGCGCGGCCCAAGTTCAACGCGGCTTGGTGCCCGTTGCGCAGATTTCCGCGGCATGATCGGGGAATTGCCGCCCAAGCCGGATCAGTCCATCCGTCAAGTCCCGGTCAGAGGCGTTCAGCACCAGTTCCATCTGGGCGTTGGTGAAGGGTTTGAAAAGGTAGCCGTCCAGTATCAGATCGCGAAGTCCAGCCCGCGACATCAGCGCGCTGAGACCTTCGGCGTCATAGACAACCGGATGCCCAAGTGCCACGTCGCGGACGCTGAGCGTGCCGGGCGAGGCGAATAGCCCGGCCTCGACGGCCAGCAGACGGTGAAAAGAGCGCGCATTGGGCACCGAAGCCAGAACCTGAGCGCCGGGAGAGGCCACCGCAACCGCTGCCGACAAGAGGACATCTGGCGTGGCGGTTTCGTGCAGCAGTCCGGCAATCAGCACAGCGTCAAACCCTTCCGGCGCGAGGTCACGCAGGCGGTCCAGACTGGCCTCAAGATAGCCTTCGATCACGCAGATGCGCGCGTCCGCGGATGTGGCCGACCGTGCGGCAACCACGAAATCGGGCTCGGGTTCGACGATCACCCAGCTGTCGAAATCGAGGGCAAGGCCCTCTGCCATGGTCGCGAGAATCATCGAGCCGCAGCCAACTTCCAGAATCCGCTTTGGGCGGACGGCGGCCAGAAACTCCAGATTGCGGCGCTGGCGGGCAAGGGAGCAGACGCTTTCAAAGCCGCTGAGAGGGTCGTAGTTGGCACGGTACTCGGCGGCCGTAACGAGCTTGCCATGGGCTTGGGGGGTCATGCTTGGTCCTTTGTCGGTCGCCACGGCTTACCCCTCCAGCACCCAGGCCAGCGACTGCCGGGCCAGATCGAGATCAACGTCGAACTGTGGCTGAAAGCGGTTGCCGGTGGCAACCCCGGTCAGACCGCGCCCAGCCAGTTTGCGATGATGGTGGCCCAGAACAAGGGACAGATCATTGAAAATCGGCATCATGTCATTGAGACAAAGGACCGCCAGGACACGGGCGCCGGGCGGGCAGAACATCGTGTTGGTCAAGGCAGCGCCCTCGGCGGCAGCTATTCCGCGCGCCCGGCTGAACAAGGTGATCTGATCAGAGATGCTGTAATCTTGGGGCGAGATCACGTGGAACCCCATGGAGTGCGCCATATCCTCGAGGTCGGCTTCGTTGTGCAGTTTGCGCGATTTCTGGGTGCGCCGGGACAGGAAGAGGTAGCGGCCTGAGGGAGTTTCATCCCGTGCAGGATCAAGCAGCCTGTCACGCAGAGCCTGAAGCGCGGCTTTTGACACATGCTCGATCGATGACATGAGCAGTGCATCGCGAAATCGGACCTTTTGGCCAAGCGGGACGACAAGTTGCCGGTCTGGGGGCAGGCCGATCAGGTCAAGCGTTTCCGTCATCCAGCGGCTCAGCCCCTCGGGCACGACCAATAACCGGTCGTCCAGCAGCCCGCGCTGCTGCGCCAGAGCGACGCGCGACAGGATCGGGATCATCCAGTGATAGTAGTTGCGCCATCGCAGGGCCTCGAACGCCTCCAGCAGGAGGACGGGTTGGGCGCTGAAGCTCGCCGAGGTTGGGCGCAGACGAAGGGCGCGTTTCTGTGCGGCGACGACAACGGCGCTTTCCCACGGGAATTCGGCGCTGGTGTGGTAGGTGTTCGGGCGCAGTACGTGGCCCGCGGGGCCGAGCAGAAAGTCCTCGGCGATCAGGGCAAGGCCGGGAATGCAGGCGGTCGAAATATGGCCCGCCGGCGTGGTGTGATCGACCGCGGCGAGGGTCCCGTCAGGCCAGACGATTTCGAATTGCCCCGCGACGCCGGCATCTTCGGCGAGCGTGGACCACGCGACGTCCTCGGCCGCGGTCCAGTCCGGCTGGTCCAGGAACGGATGAACATCGCTGCCAAGACGGCTTGGCGGCGGGCTGGCACTGCACGCGCCAACCATTCCGACCTGCAGCTGGCAATTGTCGCGCAGAATCGCCACCACATCCGTCAGGATGCCGATGTCTTCGATGCGCTTGAGAAAGGCCACGGCAACCTCGGGCTGGTCAATCTCGAGTGAGGCGCGGGTGTGAAGTTGCGCCAGCCGGGCAACCTGCACTGAGGAGCCCGTGCCGTGCCCGGCCATGAGCCAATCCAGACCGGCGCGGCACAAGGCGGCAATGGAGGCCATCAGACCCGCGTGGATCACCGGGAAGCGTGCCAGATCAATGGTGCCATACTGTGGCAGGCCATGAGCATGCGGCGCGTCAACGAAATGGACGATCCAGGAATATTCGCGCCGGTCGATCTGGACCAGACTTTGCGCGGCCTGCAAAAGGTCAGAGAGGGTCCATGACGGGGGAAAAGGGGCTGTGGCGGTGGACCGCGTCAGGTCGTCAAACCCGGCTCGCAGGACTTCGGGCGTAGATGGGCTGGCAAGGTCCAGGTCCAGCGACGCCAGGTCAAGGGCATGGGTGGTCAGTCCCGCAAGATCGCTGCCTTGGGGCAGGGCCTTGGGAGTGCCGGGGGCGGAGGTCAGGGTGGGACCGGTGTTGTCGGTCCATCCGGCATCCAGCGCGCGAAGGTGGCCCGACAAAAATGCGATCTCATCCGGCAAGTTGTCATTCTGGGCCCGCCAATAGGCAAATTGCAGGGCAGGTTTCAGATAGTGGTCTGCGGAATCGAAGCGGATGTCGTGGAACAGCGTGGCGAGGCTGGAGAAGGGCTTGCCCCGGTGCTGTTCCAACTGCGTCTTGCGTTGGGCTGCGACGGGGCTTTGGGGGTCGCGCCGAAAGCGGCGCTCGATCATCATGGAAAGCCAGGGGTCAATGCCGGCAAATTCGATCATCAAGCCGGTCGCCCAATCTTCACCATGCTGGAGGTCCTGGGGCAGCAGCGTGGCGGGCAAGCGGTCGAGGAGGATCTTGAGGACAGCAAGATCAACGATATGAAGCGCCGCGAACAGCATCGGTCCCCGCACGTCCGTGTCCGTCGGATCTATGAGGATATTGGCGAGGCGCCGCAGAAAGCGACTGCCAGCGGCCTGCACTTCCATCGGGCCCTCAGAAGCCAAACGAACCGCGG
>JANMCI010000301.1:0-2763 GCA_031361245.1 Rhodobacterales bacterium | reverse complement strand
CCGGTCGACTGGAGCCGGATCGTGTTCAAGGCGCTGACCATCAAGGGCGTCTACGGGCGCGAGATTTTCGAGACCTGGTACAAGATGATCGCCATGCTGGAGAACGGTCTCGATGTGCGCAAGGTGATCACGCACCGCTTTCCCGTCAGCCGGTTTGAAGAGGGGTTTGCTGTCATGCGCTCGGGCGCGTCGGGCAAGGTCGTGCTGGATTGGGCGGTGCGCTGAAGCGCACCCTACAAACCCACCATCCGGCGGATATCGGCGGGCGTTGCCCCCTCGGCGCGGTATTTGGACAGGGCGCGGGCGTCGTCGCGTTTGGCCAGTCGCTTGCCCTGATCGTCGCGGATCAGGCGGTGGTGGTGGTAAAGCGGTGTCGGCAGGCCAAGGAGGTGCTGGAGCGTCACCTGCAGCGGTGTGGCAGCGCGCAGGTCGTCGCCGCGCGTCACTTCGGTGATGCCCTGGAACGCGTCATCCACCACGACGGCAAGGTGGTAGGCGGTGCCGGTGTCGCGGCGGGACAGGACCACATCGCCGGTGGTCTGGACCAGTTGGCGCGGGTTGAAACGCTGGGTCTGGCCGCTGTCGGTAAAGCAGAGGTCGGGCAGGCTGGCGGTGGCCCGGGCGATGTTCAGCCGCAAGGCGCCGTCGCCATGCCCCTTGTCGCGGCAGGTGCCGGGGTAGATCGGGCCGTCGGTGCCCTCTTGCGGAGCACTCAAGGCGGCGCGGATGTCGGAACGGGTGCAGGTGCAGTGGTAGGTCAGGCCCATTTTGGACAGGATATCAAGGGCCTGGGCATAGGCGGCGTGGCGGGTGGATTGGCGCAGAACTGGCTCTTCCCAAGTCAGGCCAAGCCAGCGGAGGTCATCGCAGATGGCGGCCTCATACTCGGGACGGCAGCGGGTCCGGTCGATATCCTCGATCCTGAGAAGGAAGTGGTCGCCGCGTTCTGCGGCCGTGATGGCCGCGAAAGCGTGGCCCAGATGCAGCGGGCCGGTGGGCGAGGGGGCAAAGCGGGTTATGCGAGCCATTCCGTGAACGCGGCTTTGGCCCGGTCGGTATAGGCCTTGTAGCGGGTCTGGCGGCCCTTGCGGCCCCCCTTGGCGTCGATCGGAGGGAAGAGGCCGAAGTTCACGTTCATCGGTTGGAAGGTTTTCGCGTCGGCGCCGCCGGTGATATGGGTGATGAGGGCGCCCATCGCGGTTTCCGGGGGCGGCGGGTTGAGCGTCTTGCCCATGAGTTCGGCGGCGGCCATGCGGCCAGCCACAAGACCCATCGCGGCGCTTTCGACATAGCCTTCGACGCCGGTGATCTGGCCGGCAAAGCGGATATTGGGGCGGGATTTCAGGCGCATCTGGTCGTCCAGCAGCGTGGGCGAATTGATGAAGGTGTTGCGGTGGATGCCGCCGAGGCGGGCGAAGGAGGCGTTCTCTAGTCCGGGAATCATTTTTAAAACAGCGGTTTGCGCGCCATACTTCATTTTGGTCTGGAAGCCTACGATGTTGTAGAGGGTGCCCAGCTTGTTGTCGCGGCGCAGTTGCACCACGGCATAGGGCTTGACCTGCGGGTCGTGGGCGTTGGTCAGCCCGACAGGCTTCATCGGGCCGTGGCGCAGCGTCTCGGGGCCGCGCTCGGCCATCACCTCGATCGGCAGGCAGCCGTCGAAATAGCCGGCGGTTTCGCCCTCGTGGAACTCTGTCTTGTCGGCGGTCAGAAGGGCATCGATGAAGGCGTAATACTGCTCGCGCGTCATCGGGCAGTTCATGTAGGCGGTCTGTTCTTCCAGGGTTTCGCCCTTGTCGTAGCGGCTTTGCATCCATGCCACCGACATATCCACGGTGTCGGCATAGACGATGGGGGCGATGGCATCGAAGAACGCAAGTTGGGTGGTGCCGGTCGCTTTGGCAATGCTGCCGGCCAAGGCGGATGAGGTCAGCGGGCCGGTGGCCACGATCCACTGACCAGATGAGGGAAGGTCGGTAACCTCTTCATAAGACGCTGAAATCAGAGGATGCGATTTCAGTCTGGCGGTGACATGGGCGGCAAAAGGGTCGCGGTCAACGGCGAGGGCACCCCCGGCGGGAAGGCGGTGCGCCTCGGCTGATTGCAGGATCAGTCCTTGGGCCGCACGCATTTCCCAGTGCAAAAGGCCCACAGCGTTCTGTTCGCTGTCATCCGAGCGGAAGGAGTTGGAGCAGACCATCTCGGCAAAATCGCCGGTGCGGTGGGCGAAGGTGCCGACCTTGGGGCGCATTTCGTGCAGCACGACGGGGACGCCGGCCTCTGCCGCTTGCCAGGCGGCCTCGGACCCTGCCATGCCGCCGCCTATGATGTGTAGGGGTTCCATGGCGGCGGTTTAGGCGGGTTTTCCGGAAAAGGAAAGGCCGGGGAATCTGACATCCCCCGGGCCAAGGTCACAAACCCGGTCGGGACCTTGATGACGTCGCCGGTCTGGACAGCTGCAATCAGACCTTGTCGAGCGCGAGCTTGCCCGCACCATGGCTGAAGAGCATCAACAGGCCTCCCGCTATGGCGAAGTTCTTGAGGAACATGGTCATCTGCATCTGATCGGCCGGCTGAAAGTGGTAAAGCAGGGCCGCCATCACGCAAAAGCCCGCGCCCAGCAGCGCCATGATCCGGGTCTGATACCCGACGACCAGCGCCAGACCCAGCACGATCTCGAAAATGATCGACGGCCAGGCGAGGACGGCAGGCAGGCCGCCCGAGGTCAGATAACCGGTGAAGCCGGCGACGTCGCCAAGCTTG
>JANMCI010000161.1:0-4560 GCA_031361245.1 Rhodobacterales bacterium | reverse complement strand
GTCGGTGGCCAGCGTCGGCTGATAGCCCACGGCGGACGGGATACGACCAAGCAGGGCGGACACTTCCGAACCGGCTTGGGTAAAGCGGAAGATGTTGTCCACGAAGAACAGCACGTCCGAACCCGACTGGTCGCGGAACTGTTCGGCCAGCGTCAGACCCGACAAGGCCACACGCAGACGCGCACCCGGCGGCTCGTTCATCTGACCGTAGACAAGGGCCACTTTGGACTTGGTCATGTCTTCCAGGTTGATAACCCCGGATTCGATCATTTCGTGGTAAAGGTCGTTGCCCTCACGGGTCCGCTCGCCCACACCGGCGAAGACCGAGAAGCCCGAGTGCACCTTTGCGATGTTGTTGATCAGTTCCATGATCAGAACCGTCTTGCCCACACCGGCGCCGCCGAACAGGCCGATCTTGCCGCCCTTGGCGTAGGGTGCCAGCAGGTCGATTACCTTGATGCCGGTGACCAGAACCACCGATTCCGTTGCCTGATCGGCAAAAGACGGTGCAGGCCGGTGAATCGAGCGGAATTCGGTTGCGTTGACCGGGCCCTTTTCGTCCACCGGCTCGCCGATGACGTTCAGGATGCGGCCAAGGGTCGCGTCGCCCACCGGAACCGAGATCGGAGCACCGGTGTCGCTGACGCCAGCGCCGCGCACCAGACCCTCGGTCGCGTCCATGGCGATGGTGCGGACGGTGTTCTCGCCCAGATGCTGGGCCACCTCCAGAACCAGCTTCTTGCCGTTGTTTTCAGTGATCAGCGCGTTCAGAATCGCGGGGAGGGCCCCTTCGAACTGCACGTCGACCACAGCGCCGATCACCTGGGTGATCTTGCCAGCTGCGGCAGCTGCTTTCGGTGCTTTTGCCATGTCGTTTCTCCGGTTCCTTAGAGCGCCTCAGCGCCCGAAATGATTTCGATAAGCTCTTTGGTGATCGAGGCTTGACGGCTCCGGTTGTACTGGATCGTCAGCTTGTTGATCATGTCGCCCGCGTTCCGCGTCGCGTTGTCCATGGCGCTCATCCGGGCGCCCTGTTCGGAAGCGCCATTTTCCAGAAGCGCGGTAAAGACCTGCGTGGCCACGGCCCGTGGCAGAAGATCGGCCAGAATGGCTTCTTCGCCCGGTTCATAGTCGTAAACCGTGTTGGCCGAGGTTGCCGTGACAACAGCCGGAATGACCTGCAACGCGGTCGGGATCTGGGCGATCACCGACTGGAAGCGGTTATAGAACAGCGTCACCACGTCGCATTCGCCCTGCCCGAACCGGGCAAGGATATCGCGGGCGATGCCCTGGGCGTTGACATAGCCGACGCGCTTGACGTCCGTCAGGTCGATATGGCCGACGAAGTACTGGCCATGGTCGCGCTTCATCTGGTCGCGGCCCTTCTTGCCGACGGTCAGGATCTTCACCGTCTTGCCCGTCGCCAGAAGCTCGTTCACCTTTGCCCGGGCCAGACGGACGATGGTCGTGTTGAAGCCGCCGCACAGGCCGCGCTCTGACGTCATCACGACGATCAGATGCACCTTGTCCGCGCCGTTGCCGGCCAGCAGTTTCGGTGCGCCATCCCCGGTGCCAACCGAAGCGGCCAACCCGGCCACCACGGCATTCATCCGCTCGGCATAGGGCCGGGCAGCGACGGCGGCGTCTTGCGCCCGACGCAACTTCGCCGCGGCGACCATCTGCATCGCCTTGGTGATCTTGCGCGTGTTCTTGACCGTCGCAATCCGGTTCTTTAGGTCCTTAAGGCTGGGCATCTTCTATCCCCCTGCCCTTAGGCGAAGTCTTTGGCGACAACATCCAGTTCGGCCCGGACCGCCTTTTCCAGATCACCCGCAACCTTGCGGTCTTTCGCGGTGATGTCGGCCAGCAACGCCTTGCCCGCGCCGCGCAGGTGCTTCAACAGCGCCTGTTCGAACCGGCCCACGTCCTTGACGGCGATCTTGTCGAGGTAACCAGCTGTGCCCGCATAGATCAGGCAGACGATTTCCGCGTTGGTCAGCGGCGAGTACTGCGCCTGCTTCATCAGTTCGGTCAGACGCGCGCCACGGTTCAGCAACTGCTGCGTCGAGGCGTCAAGGTCAGAACCGAATTGCGCAAACGCCGCCATTTCGCGGTACTGGGCAAGCTCCAGCTTCACCTTGCCGGCCACCGACTTCATGGCGTTGGTCTGGGCGGACGAACCAACCCGCGACACCGACAGACCGGTGTTCACAGCAGGACGGATGCCCTGGAAGAACAGTTCGGTTTCCAGGAAGATCTGGCCGTCGGTGATCGAGATCACGTTCGTCGGAATGAAGGCCGACACGTCGCCGCCCTGGGTTTCGATGATCGGAAGTGCGGTCAGCGAACCCGAACCGAAATCCTCGTTCAGCTTGGACGACCGCTCCAGCAGGCGAGAGTGCAGATAGAACACGTCGCCCGGATAGGCTTCACGTCCCGGCGGACGGCGCAGCAACAGCGACATCTGGCGATAGGCAACGGCCTGCTTGCTGAGGTCATCATAGATGATCAGGGCGTGACGGCCATTGTCGCGGAAGAACTCGGCCATCGAGGTTGCGGCATAGGGTGCCAGAAACTGCAACGGTGCCGGGTCGGATGCGGTCGCGGCCACCACGATGGTGTATTTCGACGCGCCGGATTCTTCCAGCTTCTTGACCAGCTGTGCGACGGTCGAGCGCTTTTGCCCGATGGCAACATAGATACAATAGAGCTTCTTGCTTTCGTCATCGCCAGCCGCTTCGTTATACGACTTCTGGTTCAGAATGGTGTCCAGCGCCACGGCGGTCTTGCCGGTCTGACGGTCACCGATGATCAGTTCGCGCTGACCACGGCCGATCGGGATCATGGCGTCAACGGCCTTCAGGCCGGTTGCCATCGGCTCATGCACCGACTTGCGCGGGATGATGCCGGGGGCCTTGACGTCGGCCTGACGACGCTCGGTCGAGGCGATCGGGCCTTTGCCGTCGATCGGGTTGCCAAGGCCGTCCACGACCCGGCCCAAAAGGCCGTTGCCAACCGGCACGTCCACGATGGACTTGGTGCGCTTGACGACGTCGCCTTCCTTGATGGTCCGGTCTTCGCCGAAGATCACGATGCCGACGTTGTCAACTTCAAGGTTCAGCGCCATGCCGCGGATGCCGCCGGGGAATTCCACCATCTCACCGGCTTGGACATTGTCCAGCCCATGCACACGGGCAATGCCGTCGCCAACGCTGAGAACGCGACCAACTTCGGCCACCTCTGCGTCTTTGCCAAAGTTCTTGATCTGGTCCTTAAGGATCGCAGAGATTTCTGCCGCCTGAATTGCCATCACCCAACCTCTTTCATTACATTCTGCAGTGCCGACAACTTCGATTTGACCGACGTATCGATCATGGTCGAGCCCAGCTTGACGATCATCCCGCCGATCAGTGTTTCATCAACGGATGTTTTCAGGATCACGTCCTTGCCAACGCTGGATTTCAGCGTGGCGGACAGTTTTTTGGATTGCGCTGCCGTCAGGGCGGCGGCCGACGTTACTTCAGCCGTCACTTCGCCCTTTTCAGCAGCGATGCGGGCGCGCAGATCAGTCAGCAGATGCGGCACGACAAACAGCCGGCGCTTGGCTGCCATCAGGGCCAGCGTATTTGTCATCGTGGCGGAAAGCCCCATCTTGGCCGCAACCGCGTTGATCGCCGCGCCCTGATCATCCCGCGAATACAACGGGGATGAGATAAGCGCAGCCAGATCGGCGCTGGCGGCAAGGGCGGCTTCCAGGGCTGCAGTATCGAATTCAAGGGCTGCAAGCGCCTTGTCCTCTTTCGCCAGCTCAAAAGCGGCCAGCGCATAACGCGAGGCAATACCGGAGGAAATCGAAGCGGAATCCGACACGTCTACCCTTCCGTCGTTTGGCTTGGATCATTTGACCGTAAGGGCCGTCGTCCAAGGTTTCCACGCCGGATGGTCAGCCCATTCCGGCAAATTCGAGGCGTCTCTAGCAGAGGTGAACTCACCCCGCAACCATCTAACTCGCGGCGTTGTGATGCAGATCCGGCCCTGTGTTTTCAGGGATCGTCACAGGTTGTTCCGAATGGGCCCGCGGCACTTACGTGATATGGTGGTAGCATTACGCGTGACGGGCGGGGCATCGCATGAATCACGACGCAGTCGGGTGTTTCAGTGTGGAATATCGCACATCGTTTCGCTGCCCGATCAGCGATCCGTCAAAAGGCACGGCGTGGGGATCGGCATCGGGCGGCCGACCCCTTCCAATGCCTTCAGCGGTCGGCGCACAACGGCCCCCAAACCGCCCCGTGTCGGCGCATAAATCTGCTTGCTGACCTCTACTATCAACACCCCGCCTGCCAGCCACGGCATAAAACGCCGTCCCGATCCTTCCCAGAATTGCGCCGTACGCAACCAGAAACGGCGCTCGGACGGCGGGGCGAACAAGGCCGCGCTGTGCCGCTCCGGGGTAAAGCCGTGTTGCTTCAACTGCGCCTCCAACTGACGCAGGGAATAGGGTCGCCCGAACCCGAACGGGGTGCCGTCCGCCCGCGCCCACAGGCCGGACCGGTTCGG
>JANMCI010000296.1:0-2881 GCA_031361245.1 Rhodobacterales bacterium | reverse complement strand
GCATGCTCTGCTCGCAGTTGGAAAAACAGATCGGCCCGGGTGGCAAAGCCATAATAGGGGCTGTTGTAAATTACCGCTGGCAGATCAGGGGCAGCAGCAAGAATTGCCTTGAAATGGTTGCGCTGTGCAGCAAGCGACGGGCCACGTGACAACACGCGCGGGATCACCATCAAACCATGCGCGCCAATTTTCGCTGCATGGGTGGCATGGGCCACGGCTGTGGCGGTGTTCACGGCCCCGGTGCCAACGATTACCTTGATCCCGGCTTTGACCAGATGCTCAACCCCTTGCATGCGCTGCGCGTCGGTCAAAAGCGGCCAGTCGCCCATCGAACCGCAGTATACCACCGCAGACATTCCCGCTGCGATCAGCTCTTTGCCTTTGCGGACCAGTGCTTCAAAGTCGGGGGTGCGCTCAGGGGTGCAGGGGGTCATCAGCGCCGGTATGACACCAGAAAAGATCTCGGCCTTCATGGGAACCTCGTGTTGAGACGTCGATTTATCGCAGGCGCACACCTGAAGATCGGCCCTCAGATTCGCCACTTAGTCTCAATAATACATATTGTATATTACATGTCGACATAAAATATCGCCGACTATAAATCGATGTTTTGTCGTCTGTCGCGGGACAGCAGTTTCTGGATTTGCAGCACGATCTGATCGGCATGGGCCTTAGCCAGACGGTCCGACAAATCTACATCCCGCGCCGTGACGGCCGCAACCAGACCTTCGTGTTCAGTGATCGCCAATACCGGAGGGTGATCGTTGAACGACTGGTAATACAGCCGCAACAGCCGCCGCCCGTCATCCAGCAACCGCACAAACAGCCCCAGATAATAGGGGTTGCGCCCGGCCTCGGCGATGGCTGCATGAAACTCGCGGTTGGTGGCAATCATCCCCAGCGCGTCATGGCGAGCGAAGGCCTCGGCAAAGTCCTGTTGGCGGGCAAGTATGATTTCAAGATCCCCCGGTTGCCAGTTTTGTGCCGCAAGGCGGGTGGTGACCCGGTACATCAGCGTGATCGCATCGAAGAACGTGTGCAAGTTCACAAAATCGATGTTCGACACTATGGTCGATCGGTTGGGCAGCGTGTCGATCAGGCCTTCGGTGGCCAGCCGCGCCAGGGCCTCGCGGATCGGAGTGCGGGACAGTTCCAGCCGGTCTGCAAGCTGAACCTCATCGATCGGGCTTCCCGGTGGCAAGGTCAGGTCAAGAATTTCAGAGCGCAATAGGTCATAGACCTTCTTGACCCCAGACCCACGTCGGCGTTCAGGTGTGGCAATGGCGGCGTCATCCATGAGTTGTCCCCTTGATCTTAAAAGCATCTGTAAGGGTCTGGCAGAGGCGGATCAACTCCCCCCTGCCGTTTCATCTGACGCCGGGCCAAGTTCTTCACAGACCCTTGTCCCTGCCCGTTTCCCGCAGACATTCGGGCCCATCAGGGCACTGCGCCCAATCCGCCGTTTTTCAGGCGGTGTAGCATCGCCTGCTCGTCCGCTGTCAGAAAGATGCCCTGCATCTCGGATACAGCCCGCGCGGCATAGCGGCGCTGCGACGGCAGCCGCGCGCCCTGGCCTAGCACCGCGTCGAACAGCGCTTCGGCGCGCGATTGGTCCAGCCCCCCGCGAGCTGCGGCAAAGCGGTCCGGGCAGAAGGCCAGAATCAGTTCTCCATGGCGCGGAGCAACGGTGGTGGTTCCGATGAAGGCCAGTGCCTCCGGGCTGGTCAGATCACCGATCATAACCCCGGCCAAAAGCTCGATCATCATCGAAATAGCCGAGCCTTTATGCCCTCCAAATGGCAGCATCGCGCCGTGCAATGCGGCGGTCGGATCGCGGGTTGGCTTGCCGTCTGCGTCAATAGCCCAGCCTTCGGGAAGCTGTGTGCCCGCAAGCCGGTGCAACTCAACCTCGCCACGCGCCGCGACGCTGGTGGCAAAATCAAAAACAAAGGGCGGGTGCTGCCCGCGGGGCCAACCGAACGCGAAAGGGTTGGTACCCATCAGCGGCTTTGTTCCCCCGGTCGGGGCAACAGTGGCATAGCTGGGACACATGGCGATGGCGGCAAGGCCGAGGTCGGTCAACGCCTCAACCTCGGGCCAGAGCGCCGAGAAATGCGTGCAGTCATTGATCACCAGAGCTGCAAGCCCCAGCGTCTTTGCTCGGCTGGCCAGAGCGGGCGCGCCCAACTCAAAAGCCGCATTGGCAAAGCCACCCTTGGCATCGACGCGGACAATGGCACTGTCGTCTTGCATAAGGAGCGGCACGGCGACCGGGTTCACCTTCCCTTGGCCTATCGTGCGCAGGCAGCCCTCGATCCGGTAGATGCCGTGCGATTTGCACCCGTCCCGTTCACCGGCCGCGATCACCCGCGCCAGAGGGGCGGCCTGCATGGCAGACAGTCCGGCGGCCAGAAAGATCGCCTCGATATCCAGCATCAGGGCATGAGGGGAAAGCATGGCTGAGGCGGACATCAGGCACTCCTTTGATTGGGGGCGCGGGGCGTGGCGTGGCCCGCACCCTGCGTCCACCCGCCCGATTGGGTCAGAAGATGAACGAACAAGCAAGGAACACTTCGGTCCGGTATGCGGCTTGAGTATACAAAATGTATATTTGCTATATTTTTGCTTGTGCCAAGGCCATTCGCAGAACATAGTTTGAGTAAGAAAACGGTCAATCGAATCGAAAAACAGCAAAAACGGGAGAGTTACAGATGAAAGCAACCATCATTCTGGGCAGCCTTCTTGCGGCAACCAGCCTTGGATCGGCGGCATTCGCCGACAAGCTTGACGATATCATGGCATCGGGCACGCTGCGCTGCGCCGTGGTTCTGGATTTCCCGCCGATGGGGTCGCGGGATGCCGACAACAACCCGATCGGCTT
>JANMCI010000102.1:0-2754 GCA_031361245.1 Rhodobacterales bacterium | reverse complement strand
GATCAATGGTCTGGGGGACGATCTGGAAAGCTGGGGGTTTCAGATCCCCGCATTGGTCGAGGCGGGCTTTCGCGTACTGCGCTTTGACAACCGGGGCATCGGCAAAAGCGATGCGCCGGCGGGCGACTATTCCTCGCGCATGATGGCAGATGATGCCAAGGCATTGGTGGACATGCTGGGGATGAAGGATTTTCATCTGATGGGCGTGTCGATGGGCGGCATGATCAGCCAGGAATATGCCATCGCCTACGGCAGCGACCTGAAATCGCTGACTCTGGCCTGCACCTATGGCAAGGCGGATCCGTTCTGCCAGACGATGTTCGCCATGTGGGCCGATCTGGCAGCCGCCACCAGCGTGCCCTTCGTGATGCGCGATGTCGCACTTTGGGCCTTTACCGGCCCGTTCTTTGAAAAGCGCCCCGCTGATGCTGCCGAATTTGCGGCCGCGATGGCCGCACTGCCGATGTCGCTGGACGCCTATCTGTCGCAACTGGCGGTCATTCAGGCGCATAATGCGATGGGCCGTCTGGCCCAGATCACGGTGCCGACACTGGTTTTAGCGGGGGAGGAAGACATCCTGATTCCCGTCCGCCTGTCGAAACTGTTGCAAAAGGCGATCCCGGGCGCGGATTGGGTCACTGTACCCGGAGGCCATGCCTGCCTGTGGGAAAGCCCCGATCCGTTTAACGCCACTTTCATCGACTTCGTCCGCAGCCAATCCAACTGACCCACAGGAGCCATATCATGCAGACCCCACAGTCCCGCCCGCGCCCGCCGGGTGCCATGCGGATCACCCGAACCCTGATGACCGCCCTGCTGTCGGCCACGCTGGCCTTTGGCGGTGCGGCCTTTGCCCAGACCATCAAGGATGGCGGCGACCTGCGCGCTGCCCTGACGGGCGAGCCCGACGTCCTCGACCCCGCAACCTCGTCGATCTATACCGGCGCGCAGGTCTATGAGGGCATCTTCAGCAAGCTGATCGACATTGGGGCGGATGGCAAATTCGTGCCCGATCTGGCGACCGAATGGACCCAGAACGATCCCATGACATGGACCTTCAAGCTGGTGGACAATGCGACCTTTCACAATGGCGAGACATTCACCTCGGCAGATGTGCAATACACCTTTGACCGCATCCTCGACGCCAAGACGGCCAGCGCCTATGCCGGGCTGTACAGCCAAATCGCCTCGGTCGATGCGACCGAGCCGGGAGTTGTGGTCTTTCACTTGAAATCCGCCTTCGGCCCGTTCCTGACCAACCTCGCCACCAATGGCCAGATCGTGAACCAGAAGGCCATCGAAAGCGGTGATCCTGCCCGCAACCCGGTCGGCACCGGGCCGTTCCAGTTCGTCGAATGGGTGCAGGGCGACCACATCACGGTCAAAAAGAACCCGACCTATTTCAAGGCGGGCCTGCCGCATCTGGACTCTGTGACCTTCAAGTTCCTGCCGGTCGATCAAAGCCGCATCGACGCGCTTTCGGCGGGCGAACTGGACTGGGCCGACGCCATTCCGCTGCAACAGGCCACAGCGTTGTCGACCGATGAGCGGTTCACCTATGTCACCAGCCCGGTCGCCGGCATCCCAGATTTCCTGACGCTGAACACCAAGGTGGCCCCCTTTGACAACGTCATGGTCCGTCAGGCCATTGCCTTGGCGATCAACCGCGATGACATCAAGCGCGTGGCCTACATGGGCACGGGCGAGAACGGTCTGACTGAAATGCCGACGGGCTCGCGGTGGTATGACGCGACCGGCGTCTTTGGTGCGACGCAGGATGTTGAGGCTGCCAAGAAGCTGCTGGCCGAGGCGGGTTATGCCGATGGGCTGACGGTGGAATATCTGGGATTGTCGCAATATCCCGAACTGCTGAAAACCGGGCAGGTGGTGCGCGAGCAGCTGAAAGCCATCGGCATCGACATGACGATCAAGGCGGTGGATGTCTCGGTCTGGTATGACGCCTTTGTGTCGGGCAATTTCCAGATCACCAGCGCCTATCAGGAACGTACCATTGACCCGGACAATTTCTACTCGCTGGTCCTGCGCTCGGGCGGGCCGATCAACACGTCGGGCTACGCCAACCCTGTTGTTGACGCCCTGATCGACCAGGCGGCGGCCAGTGCCGACGATGCGGCGCGCATGGGGATGTATCAGCAGATTCGCACCCTGACGAGCACCGATGCGCCCTTGGTGTTCACCCACTTCGAGACGTTGAACTATCTGATGAACAAGAACGTCATGGGGTCGACCATCACTCCGACCTTGAGCCTGCACATGGAGTATCTCGGCTTTACCGAGTGATCGCCGTCTGAAGTGATCGCCCAAGACAAGCCGCCAGTCCCGTAACGGGTCTGGCGGCTTTCACTTTCAGGCTTCACGCCTCTACCATGCCGTTGGGGCAGCATGGACAGGCTTACTGCACGCGATCTGTCAAATGATCTCGGACGGCGGCTTTGGCTGGCTTCGGTCGAATTGGAGACCCGGATGTGAGTGGCCGCTCTCCGCCCTTCGCGACAGGTCTTCCTAACCTACCTTCAACATCAGATTCCTGACATTCGACGCATGCCACTGCCCGCCACGCCGCTTCAGTATACCGATTCCGCCCCGTGAACTGGCTCTGTTGCACAAATCGTCTGATGACCGAGGTTACCCTTTCCCCGGACAGACCTATCCCACGGTTTCCGTGACGGGTATGCCGAGCGCGGTGAAGCCGTTGAGAACGGCGACACGGACCTGGAACTTGGCGACCTGACG
>JANMCI010000085.1:0-3282 GCA_031361245.1 Rhodobacterales bacterium | reverse complement strand
CGCGACCAGAAACCGGCAGGCGGCCCCGATCCGGATCGACCCGTCGGCTTGCCGGAACGGTGCCAGAGCCGCGCTGTGGGCCGCGCCGCCACGCCGGAAGAGCCAAGCCCGCGCAAGGCGGTGGCTTCGTCGGGGTAAAACCACGGGCTGTCCACATCAACCACGGCTTGCGGCGTCAGCCCCGCAGCCTCGGCAAAGGCGCGCAGTTTCGCCTCGTCCGACAGCGCGAACGGACCCGGTGCGCCCGGCGGTGGCGCTGGCAACAGCGGGCGCAGCGAGGAGACGATTGCCGCGGCCTCCATCCCCTCGGGCTGACCCCAGGTCATGACGACGACCTTGCTGCCGGGCCTTGTCACCCGGCGCGCCTCGGTCAAGGCACGCAAGGGGTCGCCCGCGAACTGAAAGGAGTTGAAGCCGGTCACCACATCAAAGGAGGCGTCGGCGAAGGGCACGCTTTCCAGATCGGCCGTGCGGAAATCGCCGGCCGGCACCCGTTCGCGCGCGATGTCGAGCAGCGCTGCAGCGGCGTCGAAGCCCGAGACCCGGGCCCCAAGGGCTGCGGCCAGTTGGGCCGCCATGCCAGCCCCGCAGCCTGCATCCAGATAGTCGGTCTGATCGCCCGCGCCGCAATGGGCCAGCACTGCCTGATAGCCGGCCCTGAACTGGCCCTCCTGCACCCCGGCCCAATCGCGCGCCGCACTGCCCCACAGGGTGCCGTTCACCTGTGCCGTCCCGGTTGTCGGACTGTCCGTTGCCATGTGCGTTCTGCCCCCCCTGCTCCCCATGTTCGCGGCAGCTTGCCATGCCTCCGGTCCCCTGCCAACGAATTTGGCCCGCACCGCATTCCAGATCAGCGCGGGCGCAGCACCAGGGTCAGGCTGCTGCACCACCTGAACACAGTGGCACAACGGCGCAGGCGCATCGCGCCGTGCGGCCATCGCACCCTGGCTGGCCCCGGCGGATTTGCCCGGCCCTGCACCATGGCCGCAGCATCTTCATCCGAAATCGAGCTGCCGCAACGTCCGCCCCGGCGTTGCGCGCATGGGGCCAATCGGCTAACAGGCTGGCAAAGCTGTTTCACGAGGTCCGCCGATGCCCAATTCCCCCAAACCTGATCTGCGCATCGGCCTGGCCGGGCTTGGCACCGTGGGCATTGGCGTGGTCAAGATCGTCCAGCGCCACGCCGACCTGATCGCCGCCCGCACCGGCCGCCGCGTGATGATCAGCGCGGTGTCGGCCCGCGACCGCCAGAAGAACCGCGACGCCGATCTGTCGGCCTACGCCTGGGAGGACGACCCCGTGGCCCTCGCCCGCCGCCCCGATGTCGATGTCCTTGTCGAGGTGATGGGCGGCCACGACGGGCCGGCCAAGGCCGCAACCGAGGCCGCCATCGCCGCAGGCAAGGATGTCGTGACCGCCAACAAGGCCCTTCTGGCCCATCACGGCCACGCCCTTGCCCTTGCCGCCGAGGCGCAGGGCCGCGTCATCCGCTTTGAGGCGGCCGTCGCGGGTGGCATTCCGGTCATCAAGGCGCTGACCGAGGGGCTGGCGGGCAACCAGATCCGCCGCGTCATGGGTGTGATGAACGGCACCTGCAACTATATCCTGACCCGGATGCAAAGCGCCGGTCTGCCCTATGATCAGGTCTTTGAAGAGGCCCGCCAGCTTGGCTATCTCGAGGCCGACCCCAACCTTGACGTTGGCGGCATCGACGCCGGCCATAAACTCAGCCTGCTTGCCGCCATCGCCTTTGGCACCCGTGTCAGCTTTGACGCGGTCGAGCTGGAGGGCATCGGCGCGGTGTCGATCGACGACATCACGCTGGCCGCCGACATGGGCTACCGCATCAAGCTTCTGGGCGTGGCGCAGATGACCGGGCGGGGGCTTGAGCAGCGCATGACCCCCTGCCTCGTGCCCGCCGACAGCCCGCTTGGCCAGTTGCAGGGCGGCACCAACATGGTGGTGCTGGAGGGCGATTCTGTCGGCCAGATCGTCCTGCGCGGCCCCGGCGCCGGCGAAGGGCCCACCGCCAGCGCCGTCATGGGCGACGTCATCGACATCGCACGCGGCCTGCGCCTGCCGACCTTTGGCCAGCCCGCCGCGACCCTTGCCGAGCCGACCGCCGCCAAGGCCGCCACCCCCGCGCCCTATTATCTGCGCATGACCCTTCTGGACAAACCCGGCGCACTGGCCAAGATCGCCACCTGTCTGGGCGAGGCCGGTGTCTCGATCGACCAGATGCGCCAATATGGCCATCAGGGCGTCAACGCTCCGGTGCTGATCGTCACCCACAAGGCGTCGCGCGACGACATCGACCACGCCGCGGGGCTTTTTGCCGGAACCGGCGTACTGGTCGGCGCCCCGGTGGTGCTGAGGATCGAGGCAGTGTGATTTGACAAGCCGCGCCATCCCGCCGACCCTTGGCCGGGGGAGAGGATGCGATGGCTTGGCTGCGACACATCCTGCTGTGCCTGACGCTGGCGATGCCAGCCGTCGCCGGCCCCCTGCCCGGCAGCGATGACCCGGCCTTCAAGGCGGCGTTCGCACGGCTTTTGACCCGCGACGAGCCTGCCGCCCTTGCTGCCCTGCACGATCTGGCCAGTGCCGGCAACACGGCTGCCCTGCTGGCCCTGCCGCTGGCCGAACGCTGGCTGCCCCCGCAGCCCGACCGTCTGTCCCTGCGCCAGATCGAGGGCAAATGGGTCCGCGCCTTGGGTGAGGCCGCCTTCAAGCCGGCGGACCTCTGGCGCGACGGCGACATCTCGCCCGACATGGCCGACCAGTTGCAGCGCGCCCTCTGGCTTTACGAACTGGGCGAAAACCGCAAGGGCGACGCGCTTTTGAAGGCGTGGTACAACCACATGCCAGAGGCGGCCCCCCTGCCCGAGGGCTTCGCGACCCTTGACGCGGCCCCGGTGCTGAAAGCGCTGATCCTTTTGCAACATCTGGCCCGCGGTGACCGCAAAGCCTTGGCGCCGCTTCAGTTTCTGCTGGATCAGGACCAGATCGAAGGCTGGATGGTGCTGGCCGAACTGACCGACCATTACCCGGTGACGGCAGGCCCACCGATTCAGGCCAACTTGACCCTCGGCGCCAATATCTCGACCCGGCTTGACGATGGCCGCCGCGCCCTGCGGCTGTTGTGGCACGAAGAACCGCCGCCGCCGCTGCCGCCCGAAACCATCGCCATGGCGCTGCGCGATCTTGTGCCGCGCCCGCAGTTCGCTCCGGTCCGGGCGTGGTGCGCCGCCCGTTGCCCGACCACCGCCGCCGCCTGCGAGG
>JANMCI010000076.1:0-7259 GCA_031361245.1 Rhodobacterales bacterium | reverse complement strand
GATCTGACGCAAGGTTGCCAAAGCCAGCCGCTGCGCCCGCGCCCTGTCGGCCGGCTGAAGCCTGGCCATCGAAGCACCCTCGATCAGATCCGACAACGCCACACGGTCGCCCAGAACGCCCTGCAACAACGCCAATGCGGCCTGCCGCGCCACAAGTCCCTCTGCCATCATCTACCCTTGCTGCCCAAGCCCCGGCCCATATATCAAGTGGCAAGCCTTGCCAAGGAACGCCCTATGCCAGACCCCACACCGCCCCTGTCCCCCGAAGCCCAACGCGCTCTGGCCGAGGCCGAGGCACGTCACAACGCCGCCGCACCCATCGACTTGCCCGCCGAACTTGGCGGACGCAAAGGACCGGAGCCGGTGCGCTATGGCGACTGGGAAAAGAAGGGTATCGCGGTCGACTTCTGACCGGGCCCGGCGGCGATGGTGGTGACCGGTTGGCTGGGGCGCACGATATCCCAAGTCTGAATCTACAGACCCAGAACATCCATCATGTCATAGCGGCCAGGCTTCCGGTCTTGCCCCCACAGCGCCGCCTTCAGCGCCCCCCGCGCAAAGATCGAGCGGTCCGTGGCCAAGTGGCGCAACACGATCCGCTCGCCATCCGCAGCAAAGATCACGTCGTGCTCGCCCACCACATCGCCGCCCCTGATGGCGGAAAACCCGATCGTGCCCCGCAGGCGCGCACCGGTTATCCCGTCGCGACCCGAGACACGCGCATCCTCCAGCCGGACGTTGCGACCCTCCGCTGCGGCCTGCCCCAACATCAGCGCCGTACCTGATGGGGCATCGACCTTCATGCGGTGATGGGCCTCGACGATTTCGATGTCCCAGTCCTCATCCAGCGCCGCCGCAACCTTTTGGGTCAACCGGGTCAAGAGGTTAACCCCAAGGCTCATGTTTCCCGCCTGAACGATCACGGCGTGATGGGCGGCAAGGTCCAGCTTGCGGTGGTGCTCGGCCTCCAGACCGGTTGTGCCCACCACATGGACGGCCCGAGCCTGTGCCGCTAGCGCCGCAAATTCGACGGTCGCGGCAGGAGCGGTGAAATCGACCACGGCCTGAGCCTTGGCAAACGCCTCCAACGGGTCGTCGGTAACCATGACGCCCAGTGCCGGGCCACCCATCGCTTCGCCCACATCGCGGCCGATCCAGGCGTGACCCGACCGTTCAACGCAGCCCGCCAGCCGCGCCTTGTCCGAAGCCCTGATCAATTTGATCAACGTCTGCCCCATGCGGCCCGACGCGCCCGTAACAACGATTCCCGGCAAAGTGCTCATGCTGTCCTCCTGTTGCCCAAGGGCTTTAGCGACTTCCGGCCCGCCCGGAAAGCCCGCCGTTGCAGGCCCCCGCGAAAGGGCCTAAAGGGGCGCCATGGCAAAACACTCTTCCCCCCAAGGCCCGCGTCAGCGCCAGCTTCGTGTTGGCGAGATGATCCGGCGCATCCTGTCCGAACTTCTGATGCAGGGCGAGGTCCACGATCCCGTGCTGAATTCCATGTCGATCTCCATCGGCGAGGTTGCCATGTCGCCCGACCTCAAGGTCGCGACCGTTTATGTGACGCCCCTGATGGGCGGCGCCTCTGTGACCGAGGTCATTGCCGCTCTGTCTCGCAACGCGTGGGAACTGCGCAAGCGCGTCTCCTCGGAACTGACGCTGCGCTATTCGCCGGAACTGCGCTTCCGCCCGGACGAGACGTTTGACCGGATGGATGCCGCCCGCAAGCTCTTTGCCGATCCGGTCGTGCAGCGCGACATCGCCGCCAGGGACGAGCCGGAGGCCGAGTGATGCGACCCCTGCTCCTGCTTCTCGCGCTGTTGGTCGGCCAGACGGCTCATGCCGCTTGCCGCGACATGACGTTCGAAGACCAGTCCTACACCATATGCCAAGCCGATTTCGGCGACGACCTGCGGCTCTTTCTCGACGGCCCGCAGGGTGCCTATGGCGGCTTTACCGCGGTCGATACGGATCTGGCCCAAAAGGGCGAGATGTTGGAATTTGCGATGAATGCCGGCATGTTTCAGCCTGATTTGTCCCCGGTAGGTCTTTATATTGAAAATGGCGTGAGCCGTTCGCGCATCGTCACATCGGACGGGCCGGGAAATTTCGGTCTCCTGCCCAACGGCGTCTTTTGCATCGGCGAGCGGTTTTCGGTCACAGAAAGCCGCAAATTCGCCAAGACCAGACCGGCCTGCCGCCATGCCACCCAATCGGGTCCAATGCTCGTGATCGGCGGCAAGCTGCACCCTCTGTTCAAGTCCGGCTCGGATTCGCTGCACATCCGCAATGGCGTCGGTGTCAGCGCCGATGGTCAGGCCGCCTACTTCGCGATCTCGAACCAGCCGGTCAATTTCGCCAGCTTCGCCCGGATGTTCCGCGATGGGCTGGACACACCCAACGCGCTTTATTTCGACGGCTCGGTTTCGCGGCTCTACGCACCCGAGCTTGGCCGCTACGGGGCCGGCTTCGAGATCGGCCCGATCGTCGGCCTGGTGCTGCACAAGGGCAACAGTTGATGGCGCGCGGACGCAAGGGTCGGGCGGTGTCCGGTTGGCTTGTGGTGGACAAGCCTGCTGGAATCACTTCGACAGCCGTGGTGAATAAGGTGAAGTGGGCGTTTCATGCACAAAAGGCCGGACACGCCGGCACCCTCGACCCCGCCGCGACCGGAGTGCTCGCCGTTGCGCTGGGTGAAGCGACCAAGACCGTCTCCTACATAACCGACGCGCTGAAATGCTATCGCTTCGTCGTGGCATTCGGGGCTGCCACCACCACCGACGATGCCGAAGGCGCGGTGATCGCCACCTCTGCCCTGCGCCCGACAGATGCCGACATCGCGGCGGCCCTGCCCCGGTTTCGCGGCGACATCCTGCAGATCCCGCCCCAGTTCTCTGCCGTCAAGGTTGACGGTGCCCGCGCCTACGATCTGGCACGCGAGGGCGAGGCCATGGATCTCGCCGCCCGCCCGCTGTTTGTCGAGCGGCTGGACATGATTTCCCGGCCCGATCCCGATCATGTCGAGCTCGAAATGGTCTGTGGCAAGGGTGGTTATGTGCGCTCGATCGCGCGTGACCTGGGTCAGGTTCTGGGCTCGCTCGGCCATGTGCACTGGCTGCGTCGCACCTGGTCCGGTCACTTCCTGGCCAGCGAAGGCATCAGTTTGGACGACCTCGACCGTCTCGCCCATACCGAGACGCTGGACACGTGGCTCAGGCCATTGGAGCTTGGCCTTGCCGATCTGCCCGAGATGGCCGCGACCGCCGAGGGTGCCGTGCGTCTGTCACATGGCAATCCCGGTACCGTCACCGGCCCCGCCCTGCCCTATGGTTCCGAGGCTTGGGCCTCTTTTCAAGGCCGCGCCATCGCCGTCGGTCACTATCGCGGCGGCGAATTGCACCCCGCACGCGTCTTCAACTGAGCCGCCCCCACCCGCGAAACCCCTTGCACCATTATCTGTCCCCAAATATCCCCGCCGGAGGCTCCCGCAGGGGGCAAAGGCGCAAGAGGCTGACATGATCATCCGCCAGCACCAGAAGGGCGATGCCGCAAGCGAGGCGATCTATTCGCCAGACAGCCGCTACCGCTATTCCCTGACCCGCACCTGGGCGCCCGGTGACAAGGTGCTGTTTGTCATGTTGAACCCCTCCACCGCGACCGAGATGCAAAACGACCCGACGGTGGAGCGTTGCGAGCGGCGGGCGCGGGCGCTGGGCTTTGGCGGTCTTGCCGTTGCAAACATCTTCGCCTTCCGCGCCACCGACCCGCGTGTCATGCACGCCGAACCCGATCCGATCGGTCCGTTGAACGACGCAACCATCCTTAATCTGGCAACACGGTGCGACCGCGTCATTTGCGCCTGGGGCAGCCACGGCGCGCATCTGGATCGCGGCGCACAGGTCCTGTCCCTGCTCCGCGCCACACGACAGGACCTCTTTCACCTGGGCCTGACCCTGGCCGGCCACCCCAAACATCCGCTTTATATCGGCTATGACAAGCAGCCCCGACCCTGGTCTTGATCGTCCCGCCGCGCACTGACCGGGCGTTTGCTGCTCAGCTTGCCTGCCGCAGCGTCACATCCGACAATTGCAGCCCGGCCCCGCCCAGCACATGGGCTACCGGAATACCGTCCAGCATCACGATGGCATCGGACGAGCCATCTTCGGTCACGACAGTGACCTCCGGGTCAGCATGGTGCGCCGGGTCATAGAGCAAAACCAGCGAGTCCTCGGCGCCGTCAAAATCGGTGATCTGCGCCACAGGGTCGCCCGCCGCGATTTCTTCCAGCATGAAAAGGTCCGCGCCACTGCCCCCGTTGGCATAGTCGCCCGCTCCGGCGCGAAGCACGTCATCGCCATTGCCACCATTCAGGAAATCGGTCTGGCCGTCGTCTGCCCCGGCCCCATCGCCCCAGATCGAATCGTTGCCATCATTGCCATCGACCGTATCAGCGCCGTCGCCGCCCAAAGCTCGGTCATTGCCAAGGCCGCCCTGCAGCCCGTCGTCGCCATAGCCGCCGCGGAGGAGATCTGCCCCCTTTCCGCCGATCAGTCCGTCATTCCCCGCGCCCGCTGTCAGCCGATCCCTGCCGCCATCGCCGCTCAGCTGGTCGTCGCCATCGCCGCCGTCAATGCGATCGCCGCCCTCGTTGCCATGCAGATCATCCGCGCCGCCTTCCCCGCTCATCGAGTCGCCGCCGCCGCCGCCCTGCATCCAGTCCGCCCCGTCACCGCCGTCCATCCTGTCATCTCCGGCGCGTCCGCCCAGCAAATCATTTCCCGCAAAGCCGCGGATCTGATCGTTGCCATCGTCACCCGTCAGGATGTCATTGGCCGCCCCCCCGGACAGCGTGACGTCGACGTCCGGCGGGTCGTCACCGTCGTCCGAAGTCGGCATTCCTGCATCCGGGCTGCTGACGGCATTGGGATCGTCCAGAAATGGGGTTTCACCGCCATCCTCCGCCGCCATATCCGTCGCGCCGGTCGAGGCATCTTCCGCGTGGCCTTCTGCATCTTCGTCCTGATCCACCGACGTGAACGCGTCCACCACAAAGCCCGCAAAGACCGCCCCCAACAGACCCAACAATCCCAGCACTTTGCACACCCCCACGAAATCCCTGCCATTGCATTAACCTTTGTTAACGACAACCCATTGACAGAGAACACAATTTGTCCAGTCAGTGTGCCCGAGAATCCCGCCGAAATCCAGCGCGGTGACGGCGGTCATGGTGCTCAATCTTGCAACATGGTTTACAAAACGCTGCCGGACTTTCGGCCTGCCTTGATCCAATCCCCCGATTTTCTCATCTTCCCTTTCGCGCCAACATGCCCTATAGGCGCGCATCCGCCCTCAGTAGCGGATATCAAGGGCCTTGCTGGACGACATCCCGGCTTGCGCCGTCACACGAACGCTTAGGAGAAGCCGATGTCGATCACCGTTGAAGAAAAGATCCGCCTGATCAAGGAATATGCAACCAAAGAAGGCGACACCGGTTCGCCCGAAGTTCAGGTTGCGATTCTGTCGTCGCGCATCGCGACCCTGACCGAGCATTTCAAGGGCCACAAGAAAGACAACCACTCGCGTCGTGGTCTTTTGATGATGGTGGCCCAGCGCCGCAAACTCCTGGACTATGTGAAGTCCAGGGACGAGGCACGCTACAACACGCTGATCTCCCGTCTGGGTCTGCGTCGCTGATCTGCTTGCCCGCGCAAGCCCGAACGCCCACAGCGCCAAGCTGCGGGCGTTTTGCTTTTCCGGCAACGCGCTTGTCAAACCGGGCCCGGTCAAGGCAAACTCAATCTGTCGATCGAATCCGCGAGCCTGCCCCATGACCCTGGACGACGCCCTCGCCCGCCTCAAAGCCCTGAAAAACGACGGCACCTATGCGCTGAACGAAAAGAACGGCGCTGCGGGTCAGCAGTTCGGCGTCAAGCACGGCGATATCCGCACCCTGGCCAAAGAGATCAAGGCCGACCATGCCCTTGGCCTGCAGCTTTGGGACACCGGCAATATCGATGCCCGTTACCTCGCCATCCTGCTGATGAAGCCCAAAGCCCTCAGCGCGGATCAGGTTGAGATCCTGCTGAAATCCAACGCCTTCCTCTGGGTCTCGGACTGGTTCAACTCCTACATCCTGAAACAGCACCCGGCCAAAGAGGCCCTCCGCCTCAAATGGGAACACGACCCCCACCCCATCGCCGCCCGCGCCCATTGGAGCCTGACCGCCGAACGCGTCCAGAAATCTCACGAGGGCCTCGACCTGACCGCCCTTCTGGACCGGCTGGAGGCCGAAATGCCCCATGCCCCTGAACCCGTCCAATGGACGATGAACAACACCCTTGCCGCCATCGGCATCAACCACCCCAGCCACCGCGCCCGCGCGCTGGAGATCGGCGTACGTCTCGGCATCTACCGCGATTACCCCACCCCCAAAGGCTGCACTTCGCCCTTTGCGCCGCTGTGGATTGGGGAAATGGTGCGCCGGGCCGGGTGAATTGTCGTCCGGGGGCCGCCAAACGTCGGGCGGCGGCGACCACCTGAACCGCGCCCGCACCATGATCGCGGCCATGCGCCCATCGCCCCTGCTGTTTGTTGTCCTCGCCACCACCCTTGTCGTGTCATGGAGTTCCGGCTTCGTCGGCATCCGCTTCACATCGGACGTGGCGACGGTCCCGCAAGTGCTGTTCTGGCGCAGTGTGGTGTCGGGCCTTGGCCTGCTGCCGTTGGCGGTGTTGCGGGGGCCACGGATGACCTTGCGCGCCGTGGCCGAGCAAGGGATGTACGCTTTCCTTGGCATGTTCCTCTATCTCGGCGGCTTTGCACTGGCGATCGGCCAAGGTGTGCCGACCGGCCTTGTGGCCTTGATGGCCGATCTTGTGCCGCTTGGCATCGCGGCGCTGTCCGCGCCGATGCTGGACCAGCCCCTGACAAAACGGCAATGGATTGGAACCCTGATCAGCCTGGCAGGCGTCCTGACCGTCTCGGCGGACGCGCTGCACCTTGGGGCGGCACCTGCATTTGCCTATGCTCTGCCAATATTCGGCATGTTTGCTTTCGCCCTGTCGACCGTCCTGCAAGAACGCCGCCGCGCCGTGGAACTCGCCATACATCAACGGCTTGCGCTGCAATGCATGTGGGCCGCCGCCATGTTCGCCCCGGTTGCGGAACTGACGGGCGGCCTGCTGCCGCAGCCCTCCCTCGACTTCACGCTGGGCATTCTGTGGCTCGTGCTGCTTGCCACCTATGGCGGCTGGCTGATC
>JANMCI010000017.1:0-12251 GCA_031361245.1 Rhodobacterales bacterium | reverse complement strand
CGCCCATTCTGGTGCTGATCTTCACCCTCTGGCTTGGCTGGTTGCCCGGCGGCGGATGGGAGGGCGGCCAGTGGCAATATGTCGTGATGCCGGTCATCGCCCTTGCCACCAGCTACATGGCCTCGATTGCCCGGATCACGCGGTCCTCGATGCTGGAGGTGCTGACCTCCAACCACATCCGCACCGCCCGCGCCAAGGGCCTGCCCGAGAGCAAGGTCGTGATCCGCCACGCCCTGAAACCGGCGCTGCTGCCGGTGCTGTCCTACCTTGGCCCGGCCTTTGTCGGCATGATCACCGGCTCGGTGGTGGTGGACATGTATTTCTCGACCGGCGGCATCGGCAAGGCGTTTGTCGATTCTGCGCTGAACCGCGACTATGCCGTGATGATGGGCGTGACGCTGCTGGTCGGCATCCTCTACATCGCCTTCAACCTGCTGGTGGACGTGCTTTACGCATGGATCGACCCCAAGATCAGGTATTGAGCCATGAGCCTTTCCACCATCGACATGACCGCCCTGACCACCCGTCTGTCCCAACTGGACGAGATCAAGGGCCGCAGCCTGTGGGCCGACGCCCGCACCCGCTTTGCCCGCAACAAGGCCGCTGTCGCCGGGGCCGTGCTGCTGGTGATCTGCTTTGCCTATGCGTTTCTGGGTCAGGCGATCTCGCCCCACACCTATGACTTCACCGATTTCAAGATCATGGGCCACGCGTTGGAGCTGGGTTGGCCAAATTGGCAAAACGGCCACTATTTCGGGGCCGATGACCTTGGGCGCGATCTGTTCGCGCGCACGGCCCAAGGCACCCGCATCTCGCTGTTCGTCGGCGTCATCGGCGCCTTCATCTCGGTCGTCGTCGGCACGATCTATGGCGCGGTGTCGGGCTATATCGGTGGGCGCACCGATCAGATCATGATGCGGATCGTCGACATCCTGCTCGCCGTCCCCTTCATGTATGTGCTGATCCTGCTCTTGGTCATGTTCGGCCAGTCGATCCTGATGCTGTTCGTCGGCATCGCCCTTCTGTCCTGGCTTGGCATGGCCCGCATCGTGCGCGGCCAGACCCTCAGCCTCAAGAACAAGGAGTTCATCGAGGCCGCCCGCGCCACCGGTGTTCCCACCTTCACCATCATCATGCGCCACATCGTGCCGAACCTTCTGGGCATCGTCGCGGTCTATGCCACCCTTCTGGTCCCCGAGATGATCCTGACCGAAAGCTTCATCTCGTTCCTTGGCCTTGGCGTGCAGGCACCGCAAACCTCGCTGGGGGCGCTGATTTCCGAAGGGGCCAAGACCATGACCTACGGCACGCTGTGGCAGCTTTTGATCCCGCTGTTCTTTTTCATCACCACCATGTTCGCCTTCTACTTTGTCGGTGACGGATTGCGCGACGCGCTGGACCCGAAGGACCGCTGACATGGCCATGCTGGAAGTCAACAATCTCGGCGTAAGCTTCGCCACCGGTGACGGCACCGTCAACGCGGTCAACGGCGTGTCCTTCACCCTCGACCGGGGCGCGACCCTTGGCATCGTGGGCGAAAGCGGGTCGGGCAAAAGCCAGCTCGCCTTTGCCATCCTTGGCCTTCTGGCCAAGAACGGCACCGCACGGGGGTCCGTGAAATTCGACGGCACCGAACTGGTGGGTGCCCCCGCCGCGACGCTGAACGCCATCCGCTCGAACAAGATCGCCATGGTGTTTCAGGACCCGATGACCTCGCTCAACCGCTATATGCGGGTCAGCGACCAGATGATGGAGGGGCTGATCCATCACAAGGGCATGTCCAAGGCGCAGGCCCTTGCCGAATGCGTCCGGATGCTGGACGCGGTCAAGATCCCCGACGCCCGCAGCCGCATCCGGCTTTATCCGCACGAGTTTTCCGGCGGCATGCGTCAGCGCGTGATGATTGCAATGTCGCTCCTGTGCAAGCCAGACCTGCTGATCGCAGATGAGCCGACAACGGCGCTGGACGTGACCGTGCAGGCCCAGATCATGCACCTTCTGCGTGACCTGCAGCGCGATTTCGGCATGGCGACGATCCTGATCACCCATGACCTTGGCGTCATCGCCGGGTTCTGCCGCGAGGTCATCGTGCTTTACGGCGGTCAGGTGATGGAGCAGGCCCCGGTGGAGCCGTTCTTTGCCACCCCGACCCATCCCTATTCGCGCGGCCTTCTGCACGCCCTGCCCCGAATTGATGAAAACGGGGTCGATCAGGACGGGGCCGAACTGAACTCGATCCCCGGCTCGCCGCCCAACATGACCCGCGCGCCCAAAGGCTGTCCGTTCCAGCCGCGCTGCACCTATGCCAAAGACGATTGCAAGGTCTTCCTCTCGCCCCTGACCGAATTCGCCCCCGGTCGCAAACGCGCCTGCAACCGCAGCATCAAGGAACTGGCATGACCACCCTGATCGAAGCCCGCCCCCTGATCGAAGCCCGCCCCCTGATCGAAGCCGGCGACGTCCGCGTGACCTTTCACCTCAAGCGCGAAGGCGACATGCCGTGGACCAAGCCCTTGGCCCTGCAGGCCGTGGCCGGGGTGAACTTCACCGTCAACGCCGGAGAAACCCTTGGCATCGTTGGGGAAAGCGGCTCTGGCAAATCCACCCTCGCCCGCGGGCTGATCCAGATGGTTCCCGCCACGGGCCGCGTGATCTGGCAGGGCAAGACCGATCTTCTGGCCCTGTCCCCCCGCGAGATGCTGGCCTACCGCCGCGACATCCAGATGGTGTTTCAGGACCCGCTCGCCAGCCTCAACCCCCGCATGACCGTGGGCCAGATCGTGGCCGAGCCGCTGAAAACCCATTTTCCCGCGATGCCCGCGTCCGAGATCAAGGCCCGCGTCCAGCTGATGATGGACCGGGTCGGCCTTCTGCCCAACCAGATCAACCGCTATCCGCATGAGTTTTCCGGCGGCCAGTGCCAGCGCATCGGCATCGCCCGCGCCCTGATCGTCGAGCCGAAACTGCTGATCTGCGACGAGCCGGTGTCGGCCCTCGATGTCTCTATTCAGGCGCAGGTGATCAACCTTCTGGCCGGGCTGCAGCGCGACCTTGGCATTGCGATGATCTTCATCGCCCATGACCTTTCCGTCGTGAAACACGTCTCGGACCGCGTGATGGTGATGTATCTCGGTCGCGTGATGGAGGATGCCGACAAGCGTGCCCTCTTTGCCCTGCCGCAGCACCCCTATACCCAGGCCCTGCTGTCCGCCGTACCGATCCCCGACCCGGTGGCCGAGCGCAACAAGGTGATGATCCCGCTGGACGGCGATCTGCCCTCGCCGCTGAACCCGCCGTCGGGCTGCGTCTTTCGCACCCGCTGCTTCCGCGCCGAGGCGCGCTGCGCGGCCGAAGTGCCCGCCCTGATCGACGGCGTGGCCTGCCACTTTCCGGGCCTGCTGGCGCAGGCGGGGTAAAAAGGATGTCGCACGCGTCGAGAGTTGGTCGCGCCCGCAACCGGCGTGATCGGGCGCCTGCTTCACCGTCTGGCCATCGTGCTGCCCGTACTGGCCGCAGTGGTCCTGATGCCCCATGAGGCCGCAGCCGTAGTCTGTCCCGGCGGGCGCACGATGCACATCGTGGCGCATCAGGATGATGACATCGTCTTTTTCGGGACAGACGTGATCGCCGACCTGAACGCCGGTCGGTGCGTCACAACGGTCTGTCTTACCGCAGGCGATGCCGGTGGGGTTGCGCGCTACTGGCTGTCGCGCGAACGCGGTGCGGTCGAGGCCCATGCGCGGATATTGGGTGTGGACGCGGCCACGACCGATGCCAGCATTAGCATCGGCGCGCATGTTCTGGCCCTGAAAATCCTGACGGCCAATCCGCGTGTCAGCATGGTGTTCATGCGCCTGCCCGACGGCAACATTCCCGGCGGCGGCTTTCCAAGCAACGGCGACACCTCGCTGCAAAAGCTTTGGTGTCTTGAAATCCCCAGCCTGCCGACCGTCACGGACGCCAATGCCGACGGGCTGGCCAATTTGACGAGCTATGACACGGCAGACCTCACCGATACCCTGCGCAGGCTGATCACGAGGTTCGCCCCGGACAGCATCCGCAGGCTTTGAGTGCGAACCTGTGGCTTCCCGGGTCCGGCACGGACATCGTTCCGGTCAGCGACCGGGCCGACAACAAATGCCTGCAGCCGCGCGGTGCCGCCAATGCCGACGGGACGGTCGTGGAAACCGGCACCTGCTTGGGCGCCCTCGCGCAGAACTGGCGGGTAAGCCCACCCTTCCCGTGACAGGCACCGCACGGACGGCGGGCTCAGGCCGCGGCACCTCTGGTCAGGCTGGCATAGCCATGCTCATGCGCGGTCTCGACAAGGCTCGCATACATCGCCTCATAGGCCGGATGGCCGGGGCCGAGGTCGGTCTGCTGCCACAGATCCTTGGTCATGTCGAACAGTTGCGTGCTGCCATCCTCATAGCGGATGAACCTGAAATCACCCTTCCGGATGGCGGCGCTGCCATGCCACACCGTCAGAACCGCGCGGTCCGGGTCGCACGGCCCGTCCAGACAGGGCATGAGCGAGCGTCCGACAAGCCCCTCGGGCACCGCCACTCCGGCATAGTCCATCAGCGTCGGGCCGATATCCAGAAGCGCCACGGGCGCGTCCACCACCCGCGCCTCCGGCCTTGCCGGGTCATGGATGATCAGCGGCACACCTGCGACCTGCTCGAACAGGGTGAATTTGGAAAACCGCCCGCGATCGCCCAGATGGAACCCGTGATCCGAGCAGATGACGACCAGCGTGTTTGCGGCATGGGGCGACGCCTGCAGCGCGTCCCAGACCCGGCCCAGATGGCAGTCGCCGTGGCTCAGGGCCGAGAAATAGTTGCGCACACAGGCCCGCCAATAGCTCAGACCGCCCTCCGCCATCTTGTCGCCCTCGGGGACCAGCTGGCGGATGAACGCATCGCTTGGAAAGCCGTTCTGCCATGAGGCGGGCTGCTCAAAGGCCGTGACGTCGTACATCTCCTTGAACCGCGCCGGGGTGATGTGCGGGCCATGCGGCGAGAAAAAGCCGACCTCGCGGTAAAACGGCGCGTCCCCGTCATAGCCTTGCAGAAAGTCGATGGCAGAGGTCGCGGACTGATGGTCGTAATAGGCGGCGTCGTCCTTGGGGTCAGTGGTGGCCCAGCCGCCGCGATGGCCGCCGAACTTCCTGGCCTCCGCGCCGGGCTTCAGATGCATGTCATCAAGGAACCGCTTGCGCTCGTCCGAATAGATGACGCTGTGGGCCTTGCGCGACAGGGGTTTGTAATTGTGGTGCAGCTTGCCGCCGGACGAACAGTAATACCCGGCCTCCTTCAGCCGCACCGACCACATCGCCTCGGCCGGCAGCACGTCGAACACCTCGATGCTGTTGTCAAAGATCCCCAGCTGATGCGGCGTCTTGCCCGTCATAAAGCTGGCCCGCGACGGACCACAGACCGGCGCCTGCGCATAGGCCGCGTGGAAGGCCGTCGATTGCGCGCAAATCCGGTCAAGGTTGGGCACCTGCAACGCCGCGCCGAACACGCGGCGATAGTGCCAAAAAGCGACCGCGTCATCGAGGCTGATGAAAAGGATGTTCTTTTTCGCGCCGCTCAACTCGAATTCCTCGTGAACCGGGGCTTGCACGGCCCCCGGTTCGATTGTTCTATCCGGTGTCCCACTATTACGGGTCTGTGGCAAGGATGGGCAAATCAGTGGGTGATGCGGAAACCAGGTCCTCTGCCTGTTGCGGGCCGTCGCACGGTGTCGAAGGTCCGGCCACCGACCATCTGACGGCGGCGCTCTCGGTCCGCCCGGCGGGCGCGGCGGACCGCGCCAACCTCGCGTCGGCGCTCGTCGAAATCGCCGGCGGCTTTTTCGACATGGGCACCCGCCGCTCGCGCTTTGCCGAGGATTTCGACGCGCCGCGCCGCAAGGTGAAACTTCAGCCCTTCCGCATGTCCGCAACCGCCTGCAGCAATGCCGAATATGCCCGCTTTGCCGCCGCCACCGGCTACCGCACCGTGGCCGAGCGTGAAGGCTGGTCGAGCGTGTTCCATCTGGCGCTGCGCGAGCCTGCCCGCTTTCCCCATTCGCCGCCGGGACTGCCATGGTGGCGCCGCGTTGAGGGCGCCTGCTGGTCGGCCCCCGAAGGTCCCGGCAGCGACATCAGCGCCCGGCAGGATCACCCGGTCGTGCATGTCTCATGGTTCGACGCGCTGGCCTATTGCACCTGGGCCGGACTTGACCTGCCGACCGAGGCGCAATGGGAATGTGCCGCGCGCGGCGGACTGGCGCACCGGAAATTTCCATGGGGCGACGCGCTGCAACCCGGCGGCAGCCATGCCATGAACATCTGGCAGGGCCGGTTTCCCGACCTGAACCTGGCCGGGGACGGCTTTGCCCTTACCGCCCCCGTTACCGCCTTTGCGCCCAACCGCTTTGGCCTTTACAACACCTGCGGCAATGTCTGGGAATGGGTCTGGGACCGCTATGCGCCGGCCCCGCCCCCCGGCCCCTATCCCCAGCGCGACCCCAAGGGCCCCGAAAGCGGGCTGGCCCGCATCCAGCGCGGCGGATCGTATCTGTGCCATGACAGCTATTGCGACCGCTATCACGTCCATTCCCGCACCCGAAACGACCCCGACAGCTCGACCGGCCATGCCGGGTTCCGGGTCGCAAAGGCAGATTAGTGTCCTTTCTTCCCCGATGCGCCAAAGCGTATCGGGGACGCGCCTGCCTGCCCCCGGGCAGACGCGTTCCTTGCCTACCCCAGGCAGGCGCGCCCCCTTTGCACCGTGGCACCAAGATCCACACCCCTTGCCTTCGCCATGGGCTCAGGCAATCGGATAGTTTGAAACCCCGCGGGGTTTCAAACCTGACGAAGGCTCCCCCAGAGCCTTCATCAGACGGTCCTCCGGGCGCAAGTGGACCGGGCAGTTTTGGAGCTGTCCGCGCCTCTCAAACAGTTAAGGTCGAGTTAATGGAAACAGGTAACTTGTTGTAATAAAACACTAAAACACGATGTCGCCAAAAGCGACGCTTGCTCAGTCCTCGTGGAAGATCTCGGGCATCTCGGCCCACCATTCGCCCGCCTTGCGGGTGGCCAGTGGGGCCTGACAGGGCATGCACAGCGCCCACCACGCTTGCGTGACCGGGTCAGCCGCCATCCTCGCCATGTCGGCGTCATGGTCGCTGCCGTGGTATTCATAGTACGAGAACATCAGGTTTTCGGGCTCTTTCAGAAAGATCGAATAGTTCCTGATGTGGCAGTCCTTGATCATTTTCAGCACATCCGGCCAGACCGCCGCGTGCAGGCGGACATACTCGGCCTTCTTCGCCTCGTTCAGCCCCACGACCATGCCGTACCGCTTCATATCGCCCCCTCCTCTGTTTCAGCGTCGCAAGACCCGCCCGAACCCGGCCGACAGCGCAAAGATCGCCGCAGCGGCCGTCACGATGGAGGGGCCGGCCGGGCTGTCCTGCCACAGCGACATGCCAAGCCCGGCCAGTGCTGCCAGCATCCCGAACAGCACGGCCAGCGCCGCCATCCTTTCGGGGGTGCGCGACAGGGCGCGGGCGGCGGCAGCGGGGATGATCAGCATGGCCGCGATCAGCAGCGCGCCGACCACCTTCAGCGCCACCGCCACCACCACGGCCAGCGCCAGCGTCAGGATCAGCCGCTCGCGGTCGGGGTCGATCCCGCTGGCATGGGCCAGATCGGCGTTCAGCGTCGCGGTCAACATCCGCTGCCAGCGCCAGACCAACAAGGCCAGCACCGCGACCGACCCACCCCAGATAAAGCCCAGATCCCCCCGCGTCACCGCCAGAATGTCGCCGAAGAGATAGGCCTGCAGATCCGTCCGCGCCCCATGCACGAAACTGACCGCCACCAACCCCAGCGCCAGCGCCGAATGTGCCAGCACCCCCAGCGTGGTATCCATCGCCCAGCCCCGCGCCGAAAGCTGCGCCACCGTCACCGCCATGACCAGCGCCACTGCCAGCGTGCCCAGCCCGACCGGCAGATCGAACGCCAGCGCCAGCGCCACCCCCAGAATGGCGGCGTGCGCCGTCGCATCCCCGAAATAGGCCATCCGCCGCCATACCACGAACGACCCCAGCGGCCCCGTCGCCAGCGCGAGCCCGACGCCGGCCAGCGCGGCCCGCACCATGAAATCATCCAGCATGGTCATGCTCGTGGTCGTGGTCGTGATCGTGGTCGTGATGATGAGAGTTGTGGGCATGCCCCTCGTCCCCATCATGGTTGTGGTCATGATGGTGCTGATACAGCGCCAGCGCGCCCTGCGTGCCCAACCCGAACAACGCCCGGTACTCCGGCGCGTTCGACACGACCCGCGGCGTGCCCTCGCAACAGATGTGGTGGTTCAGACAGATCACCCGGTCGCTGGCAGCCATCACCACATGCAGATCATGGCTGACCATCAACACCCCCGCCCCGGTTTCCCGCCGCACCTCTTCGATCAGCCGGTAGAACGCCGCCTCGCCGGGCTGGTCCAGCCCCTGCGTCGGCTCATCCAGAACCAGAAGCTGCGGGCGGGTCAGCAGGGCCCGGGCCAGCAGAACCCGCTGGAACTGCCCGCCCGACAGCGCCGACATCTGCCGCCCCTCGCTGCCCTCGACCCCGACCCGTTTCAGCGCCGCTGACGCCTCGGCATCGCTGGACCGGTGGGGCAGCGACAAGAAGCGCCGCACCGTCATCGGCAAGCTCACATCAAAGGCCAGTCGCTGCGGCACATATCCCAGCCGCAACCCCGCCGCCCGGGCAACCGAGCCGCCGGACAAGGGCACGATGCCCAGCAAAGCCCGCAGCAAGGTCGACTTGCCCGAACCGTTCGGCCCCAGAACGGTGACGATCTCGCCCGGTTGTACCGCCAGCGAAACGTGGCTCAACACCTCGGCCCCGGCCAGAAGGACCGAGATGTCACGCGCTTGCAGAAGGGCCGTCATGCCACCGCACCCGAGGCGATGGCCCGACAGGCCGGGCACAGCCCCAGCGCCTCGATCGTGCTGCGCTCGACCGTGAAATGCAGCGCCCGCGCGGCGGTTTCCAAAGCCGCGGCCACGGCCGTCGCGGGGGCTTCGGCAACGGCATGGCAAGCGCGGCAGATCAGAAACGCCGGGGCGTGCGCCTCACCCACATGCATGCAGGCGGTAAAGGCGTTCAGGCGGCGGATGCGGTGAACCAGACCCTGCTCTTCCAGAAACTCCAGCGCCCGGTAGGCGACCGGTGGCTGATTGGCAAAGCCGTCGGCAACCAGCCGCTCCAGCACCTCATAAGCGCCAAGGGCGCGCGGGCTTTCCAGCAGGATCTGCAACGCCCGCCGCCGTACCGGGGTCAGCCGTTGCCCGGCGTCGGCCAACCGCCGTTCTGCCACGGCCATGGCGTCGGAGGCGCAGGCCGTGTGGTCATGTGGCGCAAAGGCCGTATGGTCATGGGGCATGGCAGCTCCTCGGTCTTGACATGATATACTATAACGTCATAGCCCTGCACCGCAACTGGGGAAAGGCCTTGTCATGCGGTTTGTGGCGGTTCTGGCATGTCTTGCAGCGACTTCGGCGGCGGCCGAGGTGCCGCGGGTTGTCACCGATTTCGGCCCGGTCCAGTCGCTGGTCAGCGACGTGATGGGCGATCTGGGCGAACCCACGGCGCTGCTGCCCGCCGGCAGCGATCCGCATGATTTTCAGCTGCGCCCGTCGCAGGCTGACTTGCTGGCCAAGGCTGATCTGGTGTTCTGGGTCGGGCCAGAGCTGATCCCGTCATTGGGCAACGCGCTGACCTCGCTGGCCCCGGACGCCGAAATCGTCGGACTGTTGCAGGACGGTGGCGGCACCATCCGGAAGTTCGAGGATGGCGGGGTCGACCCGCATGGCTGGCTTGACCCGCAAAACGGGATCGCCTGGGTCGGCAAGATCGCCGCGGTGCTGACCGCAAGAGACCCGGCCAACGCGGCCAGTTATGCGGCCAACGCCGCCCGCACGGTGGCCGACCTGCAGGCGCTGGACGCCGAACTCACCGCCAGTCTGGCCCCGGTCAAGGATCGGCCCTTCGTGGTCTATCATGATGCCCTCGGGTACTTCACCGACCATTTCGGTCTGGCCATCGCGGGCGCGATCGAGCTTGGTGACGCCTCCGGCCCCAGTGCGGCGCAACTTGCGCGCATTCAGCAAATTCTGGCCGACACCGCGTCAATCTGCGTCTTTCCGGAAGCCGGGCGCGACCCCAAATTCATCGCGTCGCTGAGTGAAGGGCTGGATCTGCGGGTGGGGGCTGCACAGGACATCGAATTCGTCACACTGGAGGCGGGCCGGGGGCAGTACGCGCTGTTGCTGCGGACGATTGCCCTTGGATTGGCAGACTGTCTGGGCGCCCGATAGGGCATTGCCCTTGACCCGCCCGCCCCATTCGGCCACGACTGCACCGGAAAATCGGGGTGGGCACGACAATGGCGACGATTACAGAGTTTGGCACGACGGCCGCAGGTCGGCTCGTCCACAAGATCACCATCGCGCGGGGTGGTCTTTCGGCCGCGATACTGACCAAGGGGGCGATACTGCAATCGGTGCGGCTCAATGGGGTCGCCCATGATCTGACACTGGGCTCGGACGTTCTGTCCGATTACGAGGGCAAGATGCGCCATCACGGCCCGCTGGTCGCCCCCGTGATCAACCGCCTTACCGGCGCGCGGGCACCCATCGGCGGCAAGACCTTCCAGTTCGAGGCCAATCAATCGAACCGCCACACCCTGCACTTCGGTTCCATGGGCACCCAGCACAAGATCTGGGACATCGCCGAGGCGTCCGACAGCGCCGTGACCTTGGCCCTGACGCTGCCGGCGGGTGAGGGCAACATGCCCGGAAATCGCCCGGTCCGCGCGACATTTGCGATCACCGAGCGCGGTCTGCAACTGGATGTCACCGCCACCACCGATGCCCCGACCCTCTTCAACGTCGCAAACCACAGCTATTGGAACATGGACGGCTCGGAGACATGGGAGGGGCATTCGCTGCAAATCGCCGCTGACCGCTACTTGCCCGTCACGCCGGATTTCTGCCCGACCGGAGAGATTACCGCCGTGGACGGCACGACCTTTGATCTGCGCGCCATGCGGCCGATCCTTCCCGGCACGGACGCCTTTGACAATAATTTCTGTCTGTCGGGCGGGCCAAAGGCGTTGCGCGACGTGCTGTGGCTCAAGGGCAGTTCGGGCCTGACCATGACCATCGCCACCACCGAGGCCGGGGTGCAGGTCTACGACGGCCGCAACGCGGCGCGCCCCGGTCGCGGCCTTTACGAGGGGCTGGCGATCGAGCCGCAGAACTGGCCGGACGCGCCCAACCATGCAGGCTTCCCCTCGATCGAACTTCAGCCGGGCCAGACCTATCACCAGACGACAGAGTGGCGGTTCGGCAAGCGCTGAGACCCGGCCCTCTAGCCTTCAATTCCCGCGAAAGCGGCCCCGCGAAACCACATCACGATGGCATCACGTTCGGACTGCTCCATGAAGCTCAGATTGGCCGGTGGCATGGCATGGGTCAGTCCGGCCTGCAGAAGAATGCGGCGGGCTTCGCGGGCGATGTCCGACGGGGTTTCAAGAACGACGCCCTTGGGCGCCCAGTGGATGCCGTCAAACGAGGGTTCGCGCGCGTGGCACATCGAACAGCGGCCCTGAATGATCGAGGTCACGTCCGCAAATCCGGGGGCGGCGGCATAGACCAGATCGGTGGGCGTCATCGCGGCCTCGTCAGCCCGGTGGCGCATCGGCAGCGTTGACAGCCATGCGATCAGGATGAACAGCACCGCCGTTGCAAACCAGGTCCAGTGCGGGCTGCCCTTGCGGGCGTGCCGGGTATTGAACCAGTGCCGGATCGTGACGCCCATCAGAAAGACAAGGCTGGCGATCACCCAGTTGTACTCGGTCGCAAAGATCAACGGGTAATGGTTGGACAGCATCAGGAAGATCACTGGCAGCGTGAGGTAGTTGTTATGGGTCGAGCGCTGCTTGGCGATCTTGCCGTACTTCGGGTCAGGCGCACGCCCCGCGATCAGGTCTGCGACGACGATCCGCTGGTTGGGCATGATGACGAAAAAGACGTTGCCGCTCATCACGGTGGCCGTGAAAGCCCCCAGATGCAGCATCGCCGCCCGGCCGGAAAAGACATGGACATAGAACCACGCCATGCCGACCAGAATGACGTAAAGCAGGGTCATCAGCCGCGTGTCATCATCGCCAAAGCGGCTTTTGCAGATC
>JANMCI010000287.1:0-9149 GCA_031361245.1 Rhodobacterales bacterium | reverse complement strand
ACTCGCCGGCGTCACCTTGGTGATGTCGTTGTCCAGTTCGTCCAGCGTATAGCCGACCGCCAGCTTGGCGGCGATTTTCGCGATGGGAAAACCGGTGGCCTTGGAGGCCAAAGCGGAACTCCGCGACACCCGCGGATTCATCTCGATCACCACCATGCGGCCATCCGCCGGGTTGATCGCCCATTGCACGTTCGACCCGCCGGTCTCGACCCCGATCTCGCGCAGCACGGCAATCGAGCCGTTGCGCATGATCTGGTATTCCTTGTCGGTCAGGGTCAGGGCTGGGGCCACGGTGATGCTGTCGCCGGTATGCACGCCCATCGGATCGACGTTCTCGATCGAGCAGACGATGATGGCGTTGTCGGCCTTGTCGCGGACAACCTCCATCTCGAACTCTTTCCAGCCCAGAAGCGACTCGTCCACCAGCACCTGTGCGACCGGCGATGCCTCGAGGCCAGAGCGGACGATGGCCTCAAAGTCATCGCGGTTATAGGCGACGCCGCCGCCGGTGCCGCCAAGGGTAAAGGCGGGGCGGATGATGGCGGGCAGGCCAACATAGTCGATGGCGCCAATCGCTTCGCGGACACCTGCGGCGATGTCGTATTTCCCGGTCGGCAATTTGGGAGCGGCGATGATGGTCGCCTTGGGGTTGACCAGCCCGATCCGGTCCATCGCCTCGCGGAACAACTTGCGATCTTCTGCCATTTCGATGGCTTCGCGCTTGGCGCCGATCAGCTCGACGTTGTACTTTTCCAATATTCCCATGTCGGCCAAGGCAAGCGCAGTGTTCAGGCCGGTCTGGCCGCCCATGGTGGGCAAGAGCGCGTCGGGGCGTTCCTTTTCGATGATCTCGGCGACGACTTCGGGGGTGATCGGCTCGATATAGGTGGCGTCGGCCAGCCCCGGATCGGTCATGATCGTCGCGGGGTTCGAGTTCACCAGGATCACCCGGTAACCCTCTTCACGCAGCGCCTTGCAGGCCTGGGCGCCCGAGTAGTCGAACTCGCACGCTTGCCCGATCACGATGGGTCCGGCGCCGATGATCATGATGGACTTGATATCGGTTCTTTTCGGCATATCGGCCCCCAAAGCGCAAAACTTCGCGGGTTATAGCCATGCCCAGCGGGGGCGCAAGGGGCTAAAGCGTCAGGCCCATGCGGTGACCGATCCACATCGTCGCGCCATACAGAACGAAGGTCAGCACGCAACCTGCCGCAAGTGTCGGATAAAACCCGAACCCCGCCCGCAACATCACCGGAATCAGCACGAACATCGGCAGCGAGGGGGCGACGTACCACAGCGTGGCCGCCGCATGATCGGCAAGACGGGCGGGGTCTTGGGTATCACGCCACAGCCAGATCATCCCCAGCACCGACACCAGCGGCAGCGAGGCAATCAGCGCGCCAAGGCCCGCATAGCGTTTCGCAACCTCCGAGGCGAGGGCGATGAGGATGCCGGAGATCACGGCCTTGATCACAAGATAGGTCATCGCCCAGTCCTGCGGCATCGCCCCTGCGTCGTCAAGTTTTCGTGGACCCGTTCCGGCCAGCCCAGCTACGGCGTCTGTCCTTCGATGCCCCGGATGATCGCAAGATAGCGGTCGAAAACGGCAGGGTCCTCGTACAGGTCCTCGGTCAAGAGGGCCTCGTCCAGTGTCAGATGTGGTCTGAATGCCTTGTACTGGCTCAGCGCGGCCTTTGCCCGCTCGGTTTCTCCCAGTTGCGCGAAACAGACCATCAGGTGGACCAGAAACCACGGCGTGGCAGCCGCCGTTCTTTCATGGACCGCCACGGCATCGCGGTATCGGCCGGCAGTTGCCAGCACGATGCCGAGGAAATCATTGAACCATCCGACGGCGTACGGATCACGTCGGCGCGCCTCTTCCATTTCGGCAAGGGCCAGTTCGGGTCGGCTGGTATAATTGAGATGCAGTGCGCGGATGGTGCGGATCAAGGGATCGTTCGGGTTCAGACTGACGGCGCGGTCTATGCTGCTCTCGGCTTGCTTGAAGCGGCGCATGTACAACAGCGCGCATCCGGCCGCGAGATGGCCATAGGGTTCTTCGGGGTCAAGACGCAGGGCTGTGCCGGCCAGCGCAAGTCCGACCGACAGATGACCCTTGTCGTCATCCCAGAAGAACTTGACGCATTCAACCAGTCCCAGCACGGCATGGGGTGCGGCAAAATCGGGGTCCAGTTCGATGGACCGGACCAGAAACGGTTCCGCCTGCAGCATGGTGTCGTAGATGCCGGTCATCTGCAGGGCGCGCAGATACAGATCATAAGCCGACATGCTGTCGGTCGGGCGCGAGCGGCTGCGTGAGGCAATGGCCAGTCTGGTGTGCCGGGCCAGTCGGGCCGAAATCATCTGGGTGATTTCGTCCTGAATTGCAAAGATGTCGTCCAGTTCCCGGTCATAGTGTTCGGCCCAGACATGGGTCGAATTTGCCGCGTCGATCAGTTGCACCGCAACGCGCACGCGGTTGCCCGCCTTGCGCACGCTGCCTTCGACAAGGTATTGAACGCCCAGTTTCTGCGCGATCCCGGCCAGATCGATTGACTTGCCGCGAAACTGGAACGAGGAGTTTCGGCCAATGACCAGAAATTCCCGAAAATTGCCAAGCTCGGCGATGATGTCTTCGGTGATGCCGTCGCTGAAATAATCCTGCTCGGGATCGCCGCTCATGTTCTCGAACGGCAAGACCGCGATGGAGGGTTTGAGCAGGACGGCCGCCGGCGCCTCTGCTTTGGCCTGATCTGTCTCAGGGGTATGGCCCGTCGCCACCGGGGCCGGACCGGCATATTTATAGCCCCGACCGTGCACGGTGACGATCATCCCCTCGGGCAGGGTCTTGCGAAGGGCGGATATGTGGACCTGCAGCGTGTTCTCCTCGACCACGAGGCCGGGCCAAGCCGCGTCGAAAAGGTCGGACTTGCTGACAACGGTATCGGGACGGGCCAGCAGAACAGCAAGGATGTCGAAGGAACGCGCAGAAAGGTCAAGCGGACCCGTGGGCCCCAGAACCTCACGTTCCCTGACCTTCAGGCGAAATGGCCCGAATTGCATGTCCAATTGCGTGCCCCCAATGCGATGGATGCTACCAGATCTTCGCTTCGATTGCCATGATCAGAAGCCTTCAGAACTCTTCAGGTCCGCGCCAAAGACCTGAACGCGTCGCCACCTCAGTCTCGTCTGAACAGGAGGACGCCATGACCGATATCTTCACAGCCACCATGCCGACCAAAGGTCCGGTTCTGCCCCGTGTTACCCTCCCGCGTCTTGAATTCGGGGCAACGCATCTGGGACTGACCCAAATCATCGCCGAGGCCTACGCCGAGGTCTATATGACGTTGTTGTTCGGTATCAGCCTGCATCCCGTGACGAGAGACGAGGGATGCGAGGATGGCCGTGATCCCAACTGGTAGGTCCGGTGAACGGCCCCGCACCGTGCCAAACAGCCCAAAGGCAACTCGTCAGGCGCGGTCGCAGCGCTGAGGTCCCAAAGCAAAGGGCCGGGGAATGCCCCGGCCCATCACAGATCCGTCCAGATGGTCAGCCCCTTTCGCCAACCGCAGCTTCGGCGGCCGCGATGGCGGCAGCGCGCCGCTTGACCTCGTCACCGATCGGCGGGCCCTTGAAGCGGCGGCCCTCAAAGGCAACCCAGACCACCACGGCCAGCGCGATGAAGCCCACAACGACGTACATCACCCGCTCATTCGGCGGCGCCACGGCGATGAACAGGATCACGGCCATGCCGACCACCGACAGGACCGTGACAAGCTTGTAGACACCCGCCGACATCGCCCACGGGCCGGGGTTCGGCCATTTGGCGGTGCCATAGGCGAACAGACCCGCCACCAGCGGCACGGTGAACGACAGGAACAGGAAGACCAGCGTCGAGTTCACCACGATCACATAGATCGAGGTTCCCGCGACCTTGATCGACATGGCCAGCACCACGTAAAGGATGCACAGCACCGTCGCCGTCCAGATCGCCGTCACCGGGGTGCGGTACTTGGGCGACACCGAGGACAGCGCCTTGGAGCCGACCGGCAGACCATCATCGCGCGAGAAGGCGAACAGCATCCGCGAAGCCGAGGTGACCGTCGCCAGACCGCACAGCAGTTGGGCTACCAGGATGCCAAGGTAGAGCACCGTCTTCAGCCCGGCGGGCAGGATGGCGTCCATCGTGGCAAAGAACATGCCCCAGCCCTGACTTGCCGCGACGGCAAGATCCGGGATCGCCAAGGTGATGGCACAGATCATGATCCAGCCGATCAGCGACGACCAGAACACCGAGCTTACAATCCCGCGCGGCACCGAGGTGGCTGCGGACTTGGTTTCCTCGGATGTATGGGCCGAGGCGTCATAGCCGGTGATCGTATAGACCGGCAACAACAGGCACAAAAGGAACAGATAGCCGATGTTGTCCGATTGCGGGAACACATTGCCGCCCGCTTCGCCGGAATAGTTGGTGAACGTCCACAGCCGCGAGATGTCGATCGCCGGGGCGTAGTACAGGCAGGCCAACACCAGCACGGCGGTGGTCGCAAAGATGATATAGCCCGAGACGTCGGTCAGCATCGTCGTCACCCTGATGCCAAGGTGGTTGAACAGCGCCTGAACCGCCGTGATGATGGCCACAAAGGTCACCACCTGCATGTCGGTGCCGGTAAAGCCGAAACTCGCCCCGAAGGTGCCGGCAAAGAAATAGGCCGTGCCGATGTTGATGGCGCCCAGCACCGTGATCAGGCCCAGAAGGTTCAGCCATGCCGTCATCCAGCCGGTGAACCGCCCGCCAAGGATCGAGGCCCAGTGGTAAAGCCCGCCCGCCGTGGGGAAGGCCGAGGCGATCTGTGCCATGGCCAGCGCGAACATGCCCGACAGGATGCAGCCGACGATCCAGCCGATCCCGGCACCCGCGCCGCCCACCGACGAGATGGCTTGCGCGAACGAGTTGATCCCGCCCGACAGGATGCAAATGATCGAAAATGAAATGGCGAAGTTCGAGAACTTCGACATCGAGCGTGACAGCTCCTGCGCGTAACCCATTCCATGCAGGACCTTTATGTCCTCATGGCGGTCCTTGTCTGTATAGTCTTCAGCCATTGGTAGCCCCTCCGAACCGTTTCATTCTTGTTGTTGTATGAGCCGCGACATTGCGCCGCGCCTGGCAACAGGAAACCGTTTAAATTTCAGTCTGGCAAGCTTTGAATAGAACTTTACAGAGCTGCGCCTGCCACAGGGACCTTTTCGTGTCGTTTTCAGCAAGGAATGCAACCGGAATGGACTGGCGCAGGGCGCGCCCTCGCCCTAGGTCTTGGTCCGAAGGCCCAGGGGCCGTGACGAAAGACCCAGAGTCTTGTCGAAAGGCCCAAGGTCTTGACGAAAGGCCAAGGTCTTGACGAAAGGAGGAGGGCGCAGCGTGATCCTGCTTGAACATGGACCGGACGGGGCGGCGCTCTTTGACGGCGCGCGGGCCGTTCATTCTGCCCATGAACTGGACGAGGTCCGCCCCGCCCTGACCCGTCTGGATGCGGCGCGGCAGGCCGGCAAATGGGTGGCGGGATACCTGAGCTACGAGGCGGGCTTCGCCTTCGAGCCGCGGCTCGCGGGTCGGGCATTGCAAGCGCCGGGGCCGCTTCTGCACTTTGGCGTCTATGACGCGCCGCAGCCCTTTCCAACGCTCGCCACCGGCCCGGTGCAGCTGGCGCCGGTGCGGCCCATGGTGACCCGTGGCGCCTATGATGTGGCCTTCGCGCGGGTGAAAGACTATATCGCGGCCGGCGACTGCTATCAGGTCAACCTGACCTTTCCTCTGGAAACCCGCCTGCTGACCGGCACGCCGCTGGAGCTTTTTGCCGCGCTGCGGGCCCGGCAAAGCGTCGGCCACGGTGGCTATGTCGATCTGGGCGGCCCGGTTCTGGTGTCGCGTTCGCCCGAACTTTTCGTGCGGCTGGATGCGGGCGGGCGCATCCAGGCCCGGCCGATGAAGGGCACCGCCCCGCGCGGCCAGGACCCGGTCGAGGATGCCGAACTGGCCGAGGCTCTGCGTCAAAGCCCAAAGGACCGCGCCGAAAACCTGATGATCGTGGACCTTCTGCGCAATGACATCGCCCGGATCTCGCGGGTCGGCTCGGTCAAGGTGCCCGAGCTTTTCCACGTCGAAAGCTATGCCACGGTGCATCAGATGGTCAGCCGGATCACCGGGCAACTGGCTGCCCCCGCGACCCTGCAGGGGCTCATGCAGGCGCTGTTCCCCTGCGGCTCGGTCACCGGCGCGCCCAAGATCCGCGCGATGGAGATCATCCACGAGGTCGAAGCCGGGCCGCGCGGCGCCTATTGCGGCGCCATCGGCTGGATGGGACCGGACGGATCGGCGGCGTTCAACGTGGCGATCCGCACGCTGACAGTGACGGGCAATCATGTCAGGCTGAATGTGGGCGGCGGAGTGACACAAGACAGCACGGCAGACGGCGAATGGGAGGAGGCGTTGTGGAAAGCGCGCTACGTGACGGGGCTTGCGAACCCGGTCTGAGGCTCATCGAAACGCTGGGCTGGACCGGGCAGGACCTGCCACGGCTTCATTTGCATCTGGCGCGCCTCGCGGCCTCTGCCAGCCGCTTGGGCTGGCCCTGCGATACCGGGGCTGCGGGCCGCGCCCTGCGCGAGGCGGCCCCCACCGCTTCCGCCCGCGTGCGCCTGACCCTTGACGCCACCGGCCGGATCGAGATTCAGACCGCCCCCGTGCCCCCCGCCAAGTCAGAGTGGACCCTGACCCTTGCCACCCACCGCCTTTCCTCGGCAGACCCCTGGCTGACCCTCAAATCCAGCCGCCGCGCCGCCTATGACGCCGCCCGCGCCGCCCTGCCCGCGGATGTGGACGAGGCGATCTTTCTGAACGAACGCGACGAGGTCTGCGACGGCACCATCACCACCCTGTTCTTTGACCGCGGCCAGGGTCTGCGCACGCCGCCCCTTGCCAGCGGCCTTCTGCCCGGCGTCCTGCGCGCCGAGCTTGCCGCGCCCGAAGAGGTCCTTCTGGCCCGCGATCTGCCCCGTGTCCGCCTCTGGGTCGGCAATTCCCTGCGTGGCCTGATCCCGGCCCGCTGGCGCGACTGACCCATTTGCACCTTTCCAAATACTCCCGCCGGAGGCTCTTTGGACGGGTGCAGGAGCCTCCGGCGGGGATATTTATGGACAGATAATGGGGCGCGGGGTTGACTTGGGCGGCTCGCGGCGCTCTATCGGCCCGAACCTGAAAAAGCCTCTCAAAGGGGACCTTGATGCACGCCTATCGCAGCCATACCTGTGCCGACCTGAATGCCGCCCAAGTCGGGCAAACCGTCCGTCTGTCTGGCTGGGTGCACCGGGTGCGCGACCATGGCGGGGTGCTGTTCATCGACCTGCGCGACCATTACGGCATCACACAGATCCTGGCCGACAGCGACAGCCCGGCCTTTGCCGACATCGAAAAGGTTCGCGCCGAATGGGTCGTCTGCATCGACGGCCGCGTCAAGGCCCGTGACGCGGCCCTGGTGAACCCCAAGATCGCGACGGGCGAGATCGAGGTCTACGCCACCGGCCTGACCGTGCTGGGCGAGGCGGCCGAGCTGCCGATGCCGGTGTTTGGCGACGTCGATTACCCGGAAGAAACCCGGCTGACCTACCGGTTTCTTGACCTGCGGCGCGAGAAATTGCACCGCAACATGATGCTGCGCTCGAATGTCGTCCGCGCGATCCGCAACCGGATGTGGGATCAGGGCTTCAACGAGTTTCAGACCCCGATCCTCACCGCCTCCTCGCCCGAAGGTGCCCGCGATTTCCTCGTGCCGTCGCGGCTCCATCCCGGCAAGTTCTATGCCCTGCCGCAGGCCCCCCAGCAGTTCAAGCAGCTGATCATGGTCTCGGGTTTTGACCGCTATTTCCAGATCGCCCCCTGTTTTCGTGATGAGGACCCCCGCGCCGACCGCTCGCCCACCGACTTTTACCAGCTCGACATCGAGATGTCCTTCGTTCAGCAGGAGGACGTGTTCGCCGCCGTCCAGCCGGTCATTCAGGGCATTTTCGAAGAGTTCGGCAACGGCCGCACCGTGTCGGCCGACTGGCCCCACATCGCCTACCGCGACAGCCTGAAATGGTACGGCTCCGACAAGCCCGACCTGCGCAACCCGATCCGGATGCAGGATGTGTCGGCGCATTTCGCAGGCTCCGGCTTTGCCATCTTCGCCAAACTGCTGGAACAACCCGGCAACGAGGTCCGCGCCATTCCCGCCCCGACCGGCGGCAGCCGCAAGTTCTGTGACCGCATGAACGCCTTTGCCCAGAAGGAAGGCCTTCCCGGCATGGGTTACATCTTCTGGCGCGAGGCCGAGGATGGCTCGGGCATGGAGGCGGCCGGCCCCCTCGCAAAGAACATCGGCCCCGAGCGGACCGAGGCGATCCGCCTGCAGCTGGGTCTGCAAAAGGGCGACGCCGCCTTCTTCCTTGGCGGCAAGCCCGAGACGTTTGAGGCCGTTGCCGGCCGCGCCCGCAACGAGATCGGCCGCGAACTTGGCCTCAGCGAAACCGACACCTTCCGCTTTGCCTGGATCGTCGATTTCCCGATGTATGAAAAGACCGATGAGGGCACGATCGACTTCTCCCACAACCCGTTCTCGATGCCACAGGGCGGGCTGGATGCGCTGCTGGGCGACCCCCTCAAGGTCAATGCCTATCAATACGACCTTGCCTGTAACGGGTACGAGCTGATCTCGGGCGGCATACGCAACCACAAGCCCGAGATCATGTACAAGGCGTTCGAACTGGCTGGCTATCCCAACTCCGAGGTCGACAAGCGCTTCGGCGGCATGGTCAAGGCGTTCAAATACGGCGCCCCGCCCCATGGCGGCTGTGCGGCGGGCATCGACCGCATCGTCATGCTGCTGGCGGACGAGGCCAACATCCGCGAGGTCATCATGTTCCCGATGAACCAGCGCGCGGAGGATTTGCTGATGGGCGCTCCGTCCGAGCCTATGAATGAGCAACTGCGCGAACTGCGGTTGCGAGTGGTGCCGAAGGACTGACTGGCCTTCAAGGGGGGCTTTGCCGGTTGAGGCACCCCCTCCATGGCAAGACTGGACAAGACTGCGGGGGGCGGTCACTCTGCG